>CAMBJI010000016.1 GCA_945867725.1 Bordetella parapertussis | reverse complement strand
CATCACGCAGTCATGCCCGAAAAATGTTGTTGCTCGACGGCTGTGTACAGCCGGCGATGTCTCCGAATATCAATGCAGCAACCGCGCGCGTGCTTGATGCGTTGGAGGTGCAGCTGATCATTGCGCCCAAGGCAGGCTGCTGCGGCGCGATTCGTCATCACCTAAATGATCAAGACGGCGCACTCGATGATATGCGGCGCAATATTGATGCGTGGTGGCCGTATGTAGAAGCCGGTGCAGAAGCCATCGTGATGACGGCCTCAGGCTGCGGCGTCACCGTCAAAGAATACGGTCATTTGCTCGCGCACGATACAGCGTATGCAGCGCGTGCGGCACGTATTTCTGAGTTGACGAAAGACCTCTCGGAAATCATGCCGGCATTCGAGCAGCAGCTCGTCGCCAAAGTGAAAGTAAAAAAACGCGTTGCCTATCATCCACCTTGCACGCTACAACATGGTCAGCAGATACGCGGCAAGGTCGAGGGCGTGCTGCGCGCTGTTGGTGTTGATGTGACACTCTGTGCTGACAGCCACCTGTGCTGTGGCTCGGCAGGTACTTACTCGGTATTGCAGCCTGAGCTGTCGTATCAGCTGCGAGACAACAAGCTAAAAAATCTTGAGGCGACTCAGGCCGATGAGATTGTGTCAGCCAATATCGGCTGCCTGACGCATTTGCAATCAGGTACCGATACGCCTGTTCGGCATTGGGTGGAGTTGATCGACAGCGCTCTTGAGAAATGAAGTCCGAAGCCGGTATCTGTGCCCGGCCTCGGATAGTCATCGCCTAATCAGGATTGCCGTTTTCGATTAGGTGTATTCGCTGCTGCTGGAGTCATCGTTACCATAAGTCTTGGTAGATGATCTTGGAGCCGATTGGCTTGAGCTCGATGAGCTTCCCGTCACTTTGTCGCTACTTCTAGCCGATCGTGAGTCATCTTCAGGTGAGTCATCATCGCTATCACTGTCGGCTGACCCAGATATCTTTGCTGGCTTTTTGTTGGCGTAGGATGCTGTTGTGGACGCCTCTTCTTTCTTTTCGCGCTCACGTTTTCTGCCACGTGCTTCTCTTTCCCTGTCAGTGAGTTTTTCTTCTGATAATTCATCGGCGAACGTAACCTTACGGCCAGTTGGAAGCATGTTATCTGCATCGTTTTCGTTGTCATTGCCACCATCGGCAATAAGTTGTTCGGGCATATGAGTCGTCACATCATCCAATGGTGTTGCGGTTCTTTCCTGATATGCAGCGCGTCCTGTTGTTACATCCCGCACAGCTTTTGCTACGGAATGAGCAGTCCGACTAATTATTTGTAGATCATCTTTCAACATATATCCCGTCAAGATCAGAGCAAAAGGTAGAACCATAAGATTCACCGCTGGATAAGGAGAAAATGGATCCGTTTTATTTTCACTTTTCATAGATTGATCCAGCATGTAAGTGAAATAAATCAGAGAAATAAATTTACCGAATGCGCTGTGTATCGACTGTGAAAGAGTTCCTGGAACCTCGGGATCGAGACTATCCCCTGGTCGCTGCCTGTGTATTGATGCTTTAATTTCTCCAGGAATCGCAGTCAATAAAGATTTTTTTAATCCGGCCACCCCGATTTCTCGTTGAATTTTTTTATCCAAATCCAGTAACAATTTCTCAAGCTTGGTTTTCAGTGCAGTATTAGTTAATTCTTTTGCGTCATTTAATCTATCTCGAATATCCCTTCTGACGCTGTCCAGATATGTTTCTTTTGCATGCCAATAGCTTGTACTGTAGCCGGGATTCTCTTTTGCATCTTTTCTATGCGATGTAATGATTTGGTTTAAAAGTGCGGTCGATCCTCCGGCTATCCCACCGCAAGCTAAGCGGAATAAGACTTCTTTCCAATACTCCGCACCTTTAAGCGCTCCTTGCAACAGAGAATCTCTAGCTAAATTGGTAGCAGTAAAGCATATGAAAGGCAAGCCGCGATTAAGGCAATTGGAGGCACTTATTTTCAGGAAATAATCGCTGTCTTTCCACAATGCGTCCCATGCAGTAAATCTTTCGCCTTTATGCGCGGGGTTATTACTTTTGTGCTTTGCTTCAGGCTTCAGGAGGCAGCACTGGCGAATCATGTCGCCAATGGCCTCGGCAATAAGGACTTGTTTTCGGAAGAGATTCTTTGCATCATTCGTTGTGAATGTAGTTCTCCGAGTTAGGGCTGCGAGCTTGTCAGAAAACAACTCGCTTAGAATCGTCGACACAATAGGGAAAATCCATGCCTGTTTTAAATAAATGGCAGCTTCTGATGCTAAAAAGAATGAAGTGTTTTGGGAAAGGGCGCCACTGCCGGATATCGAGCCCCATTTCTTCCATTTGCCGTTTGTTAGACGATCAATTTCTTTATCGGAAATTGCATTCATATCGCGCATAAATACTTCGGTTGGATTGCTGCGTATGAATTCTTCGACGAGGTCTTTCTTACTCGGTTTTTGATCTTTATGATTTTTCAGCTTTTCAAAAAATGCGATAATTTCTTGATCATGTTCAGCTGGTGGAATAGCATCCGATCCGGTTGTATTTTGAGTTGATTTTTCTGATCCTGATTTTTTTTTGGTTTTCCCAACTTCAGTATTAGTCGTATTTTTTACGATACTTTCGATAGATTTTTTTTCAGAAGCATGGGTATTTTTTTCGCTCTCTGATGCGCGGCTGGCAGAACTGCTGGTAGAACTGATCATCACACTATCATCGGAGCTTTGGCTATCATCATCATTTTGGCGCACAGTGGTGAAAGTTCTGCGCAGTGGAGTGGTTCGTGGCATTTTTTCCTCACGCCAGGTTAAAGTTTTTATTGAGATAACTAGGTGCCTCGATGTCGCTATCAAGCGGAAGGCTTAGCTCGCCATTCTTAAAGAGGGTTTTCTGCAGTTGCAAACTACGGCTCGCATAGCAACGTAATAAATCAGCTAGGTCAGATGAACTCAAGCTATCGGGGTTTATTAGGCTGACCACAAAAGAAGCGCGTTGGCTGAGTGGATCTATTGCATACACGCCGGTCGTTTTTCCGCCAGTCAAAAAGTTAAGCATCAACAGCGATTCAAATATTTTTTCTTTTAAATAGGGTGGAATCTCTCCAATGTCGGTGATACAAAGAATGCAGTCATTAGAAAAAACATCGTCAAACATCATTTGAATTCTGATATCGCCTATTAATAAAAATCCCTCACTGCTCAAACATTCCGTATCGGATATTTCTAGGGCAAGGCAAGTACTTCGGCATAATTCTGAATATTGTTGCTGGTCCATCATCTGTCTCCCCTTGGGTTGTCATTTTTTTCTTGTGCGAGTGCATTGTTGTATGCCGCTCATGAAATACTTATCGTTACGGGGACTATGTAACCCCAAAATTTGTTTGGTTCATAGAAATCTGTAGTTGAGATCTTAGTTTTGCTTGGCGCTGAACAAAGACGGCATTCTCGGCGTCTTTATCTATGCCGTATACGCCGGACGTCTTGGTCCCCGAGATAACGTTGAGTGAGAGCAGGCGTGAAAAAATATTTTCGCGACCTTCGCTAGGAATGGCGCCGAGGTCGATGTAGCAAAGTATTCGATCAGGTGCTACGTCGGGCTCAAAAAATATCCCGAATGCAACGTCATCGATGTCAATTTCTCCGGTGCTAAAAAGTTTGTCAGTATCCTCGACCTGAAGTGCAAGCGAGGTTGCGCGACAAAGTGCGCTGAATCCTTCCTGATCCATGATGATGTCTCCTTATTTTTTTGAAATAGTCGATGAATCCAGCAATCCGATAATCGTCGGTGTGGACCACAGCTTTTGGGTAACAGGAAATTCAGGAAGGTTCAGTTCGGGATGTTGCGGGGATATGCGATGGATCAGCAAAAACTATCGATTTTTTACGCGAGTGGGTTTGTCGCGCGCAGTGTGGGACCTACGAGCGATTTTTTGCTCGATTATCGAACGTTATGTTCTCGTAAAAGCAGAATTTTCTTGGTGAGGAGGGATAACGCATCCCTGAAGTGCCCAATTACTTCAGGGATGTTTAGGTGATATTTTTACCTAAATTTTTCTTGCTTGGGCGCTATTACTTTATAGGTCAAGTAGCGCTTGAATATCGCGATCGATATCGCTCGGTCGTGTCGTCGGCGCAAAGCGCTCTTGCACTTTACCTTCCCGGTTGACCAGGAATTTTGTGAAATTCCATTTGATGCCCTCGGTCCCTAGGACACCAGTTGCCTCGCCCTTGAGCAACTGAAACAAGGGATGGGCATTTGAGCCGTTCACATCAACCTTCGCGAACATGGGAAAGCTGACCCCATAGTTTTTCTCGCAAAACGCGCCGATGTCGGCGGCACTGCCCGGTTCCTGTGCGCCAAATTGATTGCAGGGGAAGCCCAATACGACCAATCCCTGGTCTTTATATTGGCGGTATAGCGCTTCCAAGCCCTCATACTGGCCAGTGAAGCCGCAATTACTGGCGGTATTGACGATCAGTAATACCTTGCCTTGAAATTCGGTCAGGCTCAGGGGTTCGCCCGTTAGCGTGTTGGCGGTGATGTCGTAAATGCTACTCATGGTCTCTCCTGTGGGTTTGCCCCGCAAGTGCGCCGGGGTAATTAAACGATGGGGGATAATAGCGTCCTATGTCTATTTCTGCTCACCTCGATCAAGTCCGGCAAGCCATCGCAGCGGCGGCGCGGGCTGCCGCGCGCCTACCGGATTCCGTGTTGCTGATTGCCGTCTCCAAGACCTTTGGTTCGGACGCGGTTATTGCGGCGGCTGACGCCGGGCAACGGGCGTTTGGCGAGAATTATCTGCAAGAGGCACTGGACAAGAAGCTCGCCGTCGCCGCGGCGCGTCCCGATCTGGCACTCGAATGGCATTTTATCGGCCCGATTCAGAGTAATAAGACGCGGCCTATTGCCGAGAATTTTGATTGGGTGCACGCGGTCGACCGAGAAAAAATCGCGCAACGCTTATCGGACCAGCGGCCAGCCCACCTCCCGCCTCTGCAGATCTGCTTGCAGGTCAATGTCAGCGGCGAGGATAGCAAGAGCGGTGTTTCGCCCGCTGAGCTGTTGCCACTGGCGCGGGCTGTTTCAGCGATGCCGCATCTTCAGTTACGCGGCTTGATGGCCATTCCCGAGCCGACTGAGGACGCTGAACGCCAGCGGGCGCCGTTTATTCAGCTGCGTCAGCTGGCACAGCAACTGCGCGAGGCGGGGATTGAAACCGACACGCTCTCTATGGGTATGTCATCCGATATGGCAGCGGCGATTGCCGAGGGCGCAACGATGGTCAGAGTAGGTACTGCAATTTTTGGACAACGTGACTATGCAAAATAATCTGAAGATCTGTTTTATTGGCGGCGGCAATATGGCGCAGGCACTGATCGGTGGCCTGGCCGGCAAGCTGACCGCTGCTGCGAATATTCATGTGGTGGATGTCAATCCCGATGCACTTGCTGCATTGAAGGCTCAGTTTGGTGTACACACATCATCAGCGCCTGGCAGTGAAGTCGCTGCTGCCGATGTGCTGGTGCTTGCAGTGAAGCCGCAGCAAATGCATGCGGTGGTCAGTAATCTGGTGCCGCATATGGATGGGCAATTGGTCTTGTCGATTGCAGCGGGTATACGCGCTGTCGATTTGTCGCGCTGGCTGAACGGTCATCAGGCGATTGTGCGCACCATGCCCAACACACCAGCATTGATAGGCAAAGGCGTGACAGGAATGACGGCAAGCGCCGGTGTGACGCCTGAACAGCGCGCAACCGCCGACGCCATATTGAAAGCAGTTGGGCAAACTGTCTGGCTCGACGATGAAAGCCAACTCGATGCCGTAACGGCGATCTCGGGTAGCGGTCCGGCGTATGTGTTTTATTTTCTGGAGGCGATGCAAAAGGCGGCGGTGGACTTGGGCCTGACAGCAGAGCAGGGCTATGCGCTGGCATTGGCAACGTTCACGGGTGCTTCTGCACTTGCTACGCAATCACCCGACCCAGCCAGCGTATTGCGCGAGCGTGTGACATCCAAAGGTGGCACCACGCACGCAGCGATTACGTCTATGCAGGCCGCAGGCGTGGGTGAGGCGATTGCTGCTGCTTTGCAGGCGGCGGCAAAACGTAGTCAGGAAATGGGCGAGGAGTTTGGCAAGGTCTGATCCGATGAGCGGTGTGTTACTTGTCGTAGCAAGACATGTGTAACGAATAAGACGATCAAGCCATTGATCAAGTCATTTGACTGTTTTGCCATTCGGCGAGTGCAGCATTGTGGTGCTGAAATGAGATCGGACTTCCACGGCCTCAGATGATATCCAGCCCCTCAATCGATGCGCCCGTATCGGCAGCCTGCGAGTTTTTTCCATGCAGTTTGATAGCGAGCCGCAGATCATTGACCGAGTCGGCGTTACGCAGTGCATCTTCGACAGAAATCTTCTCAGCATCAACCAGATCAAACAGTGCCTGATCAAAAGTCTGCATGCCAAGTTCGCGCGATTTTTTCATCAGCTCTTTTATCTGATGCACATCGCCATTGAAAATCAGGTCAGATATCAACGGCGAGTTCAGCATGATTTCCACCGCAGCGCAGCGTCCTTTGCCAGATTTTGCAGGTATCAGTCGCTGTGAAATCATGGCTCTCAGATTCAGCGACAAATCCATCAATACCTGCTGCCGTCGCTCTTCCGGGAAAAAATTCACAATACGATCCAGCGCCTGATTCGCATTATTGGCATGCAGTGTGGCCAGGCACAGATGGCCAGTCTCGGCAAAAGCGATCGCATGATCCATCGTCTCTCTATCTCTGATTTCGCCAATTAGAATCACGTCGGGCGCTTGTCGCAAGGTATTGCGTAATGCGGTGTGCCAATCGGCGGTATCGGTACCAACTTCGCGTTGCGTGATGATGCAGTTCATGTGGGGGTGGACGAATTCCACCGGGTCTTCGATGGTGATGATGTGCCCGTGACTGTTCGCGTTGCGATGCCCGATCATTGCCGCCAGCGTGGTCGATTTGCCTGAGCCGGTTGCGCCGACCATGATGATCAGTCCACGCTTGGACATCACGATATCTTTGAGCTGTGGCGGCACGTTCAGCGCATCAAGCTCGGGGATTTCAGTGGTGATGGTTCGAACGACCATGCCAGCTTTGGCTTGCTGCATGAAGGCTGAGACGCGAAACCTGCCTATGTCTTGTGGGCTGACGGCGAAATTGCATTCATGCGTTGCCTGGAAATCTGCTACCTGTGATTCATTCATGAGCGCATGAACGAGTGCGGCACTTTCCTCGGCAGAGAGTATTGTTTTTGAGACCGGCGTGAGTTTGCCGCTGAATTTGATGGCTGGTGCAAAGCCGGCGGTAATGAACAGATCTGATCCACCTTTTTCTTTCATCAGCCCCAGCAACTGATGCATCAGTGATTGTGTGCGCGATAGTTCCATGATCAACCTGTGAAATTCTCGGGCATTTTCGCGGCGGCGCGTGCGGCGTCCAGTGAAATTCGATGGCTTTTGACTAGTCCCATCAGGCAGGCATCCAGCGTTTGCATGCCCTGTGCGCTACCGGTTTGTATGGTGGAGTACATCTGAGCGACTTTGGCTTCCCGAATCAGATTCCGAATAGCCGGGGTGCCCAGCATGATTTCATGCGCTGCTACCCGACCGTTGCCTTCACGGTTTTTGACGAGTGTTTGCGAGATCACTGCTTGCAGTGATTCCGAGAGCATCGCGCGCACCATGTCTTTTTCATCGCCAGGGAATACGTCGACGATACGGTCTATCGTTTTGGAAGCCGACACCGTGTGCAAGGTACCGAACACCAAGTGACCAGTTTCTGCTGCGGTCAATGCGAGTCGTATCGTTTCAAGATCGCGTAACTCGCCGACCAGAATGACATCGGGATCTTCGCGCAAGGCCGAGCGCAGTGCGGCTGAAAATGATTGTGTGTGTGGGCCGACTTCACGTTGATTGATGAGTCCTTTCTTGGATTCATGAACGAATTCGATCGGATCTTCTATCGTCAGCACATGGGCATATTCGTTTTCGTTGACATGGTTGACCATGGCCGCGAGGGTGGTGGATTTTCCTGAGCCTGTTGGGCCGGTCACCAGAACCAGTCCGCGCGGCTTCAAGGCCAGATCAGCGAAGATCGGTGGTGTCTTCAGGTCTTGCAGAGACAAAATTTTTGACGGGATGGTCCGCATCACGGCGGCGGCGCCTCGGTCCTGATTGAAGGCATTGACGCGGAAGCGAGCCAGACCGGGTAACTCGAACGAGAAATCTACCTCTAGGGTTTCTTCATAGCGCTTGCGTAGCGCATCGTTCATGACCTCGTAGATCATGGCATGAACTTCTTTGTGTGGCATGGGCGGCAAGTTGATGCGTCGTACGTCGCCATGCACGCGAATCATCGGTGGCAGGCCGGCGGACAAGTGCAGGTCAGAGGCGCCGTTCTTGACCGAGAAGGTGAGTAGTTCGGAGATATCCATTGTGTATTGAGCAGATCACGGAAGCGTTCAAACAGTGCAGACCGCAGCAGCGGCCAAGGTGAAAACGCGCGATTATCTGTCCCGATACGGGAGACCACCAAGAAAAAACAGAAGAAAACGAGCCGCTGTTGTCTGCGCGCGGCATTCGATGCGTCAGGCGGGGTTTATCCCAATACAACGCCCACGAACACGGCAGCGCCCAGCCAATTGTTATGGCGAAACGCAGCAAAGCATCGCATCCGGTCGCGCCCACGGATCAGCGTCCAGTGATAAACAGCAATACCGGCGGCAACGAGCATGCCGATGAAAAATCCTTTACCCAATCCATGCTGCACACCTACCGCCGTGATCAGAGCGAGGCTAATCGCATAGCAAAGCATGACGGCCAGTACATCGTAGCGTCCGAAGGTAATGGCCGAGGTGCGTATGCCGATCCGAAGATCATCATCCCGATCGACCATTGCATATTCAGTGTCATAGGCCAGCGCCCAGAAGACATTCGCCAGCAGTAGCACCCAGGCTTCGGTGGGTACCGTGTTGAGCACAGCGGCGTATGCCATGGGAATGCCAAAGCCAAACGCAATGCCCAGATAAGCCTGCGGCAGAGCGAAAAAACGCTTGAAGTAGGGATAGCTTGCGGCGATTAGTACGGCCAATACGGAGAGTTGTTTGGTCAGAAGATTGAGCGGGGTGATTAATGCGAGTGAGATCAGAGCCAGTACCGCTGCCACCATCACGGCTTCCCAGGGCTTGATTTTTCCCGCGGTCAGCGGACGCTCTGCAGTGCGTTTGACGTGACGATCAAAATCGCGGTCGGCAAAATCATTGATGGCACAGCCTGCCGAGCGCATGAGTACTGTACCCACGCTAAAAATGGCAACCAGCTGCCAGTCTGGTTTGCCATCAGAGGCTAGCCATAACGCGCACAAGGTGGGCCATAACAGCAGTAGGCTGCCGATGGGTTTATCGAGGCGCACCAGTTGGGCGTAGAGGATGAGTCGTTGAATAATCACAGCGTTTTGGTTTTCGTATTTTTCAGTGTCACGGTCAGTGGTTGTTCAACGAAAGACGCTGGATCCCGGCTTTCGCCGGGATGACGGTGGGGATTTTATAGTTGCCTTAATTAATGCCGTCGTCAAAGCGAAATTTGTAGCAAGAGTTTCATGCAGCATGCTGAATACCCGCCTAACGGTATGAACTTGCAAGCTAGTGCGCGCTGTGCAAGGGGAGTCCAGCGCCCTTCGTTAAAAATCTGAAAAAATTGTTCCTTTTGGACTTAAGTCAATAAAATCAAGAATCAAATTGCTAGTAATGCCTTGCTTCAAAACTCTTCCGGTCAGTAGTTAGTGAGCCTGCGCCGAGGTGAATACCTTGAGGCCAACAACTCTAAATCGTCATCCCGGCGAAGGCCGGGATCCAGTGTCTTTGCTTTTCTCACGCGCATTGCGTTTTGAGACGACCTAAATTTCCACTGACAGAAAAAATTCATTCACACACTAAGTCCGGATGAACTATCAGGCGAGTGAGCCCTCCTGCAACCCAGCACCCGGCAGCATGGTCAGCCCGGGCATAGGGCAGGACAGCACTGATTGTCTTACCGCTTCAATCGCGCCAGCGCGCGTAAAACTTTTACGCCAAGCGATGACGACACGGCGCGAAGGTACCGGGTCTTCGAAGGGTACGTATTGCAGCATATGGTCGGGTCCCGGTGTGACGGGCACTGAGCCTTTTGGCAAAACCGTAATGCCGATACCCGAGGCGACCATATGACGGATAGTTTCTAATGAAGAGCCTTCGAAGGTGCGCGCAATACCGCTACCGCCGGTAGAAAATCGCGACATCTCGGGACAGACCTCAAGTACCTGATCGCGGAAACAATGGCCTGAGCCCAGCAGCAGCATGGTCTCGGTTTTGAGTTCCGCGCTGGAGATGGCTGCGCGGTTAGCCCATTGATGGTGACGAGGCAGGGTAATCATGAAAGGTTCGTCATACAGCGGGCGCACCATCATGCCTTGCTCATTGAAAGGTAGCGCCATGATGGCTGCATCGAGTTCTCCGGCGCGCAGCAATTCGATCAGCTTGACCGTGAAATTCTCCTGCAGGATGAGTGGCATTTGCGGGAATTTATCGATCAGGGTCGGAATCAATTGCGGCAGAAGATAAGGTGCAATCGTGTAAATAATACCGACACGCAGTGGACCCACCAGCGGATCCTTGTTTTGCTTGGCAATGTTTTTTATATAAGCAGTCTGCTCCAGCACATGCTCGGCCTGCGCCACGATCTGAGCGCCGATAGGCGTAACGGACACCTCGGCGCCGCCGCGCTCGAAGATGGGTACACCCAATTCGTCTTCCAGTTTTTTGATAGCGACCGAGAGCGTGGGCTGAGCCACAAAACACGCTTCAGCGGCACGGCCAAAGTGTTTTTCACGTGCGACGGCAACGATGTATTTCAGTTCTGTCAGTGTCATGGTGGTCTAGAAGCGCTGATTCAATAAAACCGGAAGCTTTCGTGGCCAAAGAAATGGCGGCGCGCACTTGATTTTCCGGATCGCCGCTACGAAAAGCTTCGCTGGTTAGCTGTACAACAACAATTTATTCAGCGGATCGCCAAGTGTCGCACAAGTAGCGCAGGAGCTGCTTGAAGTCCATCGCGTCAGACCCGCAGATAATCTTCCTTCGCACCCAGCCAGCGTGCCAGATGGGCGTCAGCAACCTCCGGCGCATTCATGAGCAAATTATGCGCAACATCACGCGCTTGTTCTACCAACCACTGGTCTTGTTCCAGATCAGCGAAGCGCAGCATCGCTTGCCCGGATTGGCGTGCGCCCAGAAATTCACCGGGTCCGCGTATGTCAAGATCGCGGCGCGCGATTTCGAAGCCATCGGCGGTTTCACGCATGATCGCGAGGCGCTGTTTTGCGACAGGCCCGAGTGGCCCTTGATACATGAGCAGGCAGGCGCTGGCATCCGTGCCGCGACCCACGCGACCTCGCAGCTGGTGTAGCTGTGACAAACCAAATCGTTCCGCGTGCTCAATCACCATTAGCGACGCATTGGGTACGTCGACCCCGACTTCAATGACGGTGGTGGCCACCAGTACCTGCAACTCACCGCGCGCGAAAGCTTCCATGACCTGCTGTTTTTCTGCTGGTTTGAGACGACCGTGAACTAGGCCGATATGCAAATCAGGCAGAGCTGCGGTCAGCATGGCATGCGTATCGGTTGCCGTTTGCAACTGCAAGGCCTCGGATTCTTCAATGAGCGGGCAGACCCAGTAGATTTGCCGACCTTCTTTTGCTGCAACGTGAACGCGTTCGATTACCTCCTCACGCCGCTCCTGCGCAAGCAGTCGAGTGACCACCGGTGTGCGGCCCGGTGGCAGTTCATCAATGACGGAGACTTCGAGATCAGCGAAATAAGTCATTGCGAGCGTGCGTGGAATCGGTGTAGCCGACATCATCAGCTGATGCGGCACACTGTCGATGCCTTTGTTGCGCAGCGTGAGCCGCTGCGCAACACCAAAGCGGTGCTGTTCGTCGACGATAACCAGACCCAGCCGGGCAAACCCAACGTCCTGCTGTATTAGCGCATGCGTACCGATGACTAATTGTGCTGAACCATTTTCAATACGTGCGCGGGCTTCTTCTTTCTCGCATTTTTTTAGACTGCCAGTGAGCCAGGCGATATTGACGCCCAGCGGCTCCAGCCAGCCAGCGATTTTGCGGAAGTGCTGTTCGGCCAGAATTTCAGTCGGTGCCATCAGTGCTGTCTGAAATTTATTGTCGATGGCTTGCGTGGCGGCGAGTGCCGCCACCACAGTTTTGCCGCTGCCCACATCGCCTTGCAGCAGCCGTTGCATTGGATACGGGGCCGCCAGATCTACGCGGATTTCTTCCAGCACGCGCTGTTGTGCAGACGTCAGGGAAAACGGCAGTGCTTTCAGCAGTTGCGCGGTGAGCTCGCCGGCTTTGGCTAGTACCGGGGCACCCTGCTGGCGACGTGCTACCTGCGCGCGTTTCATTGACAATTGCTGAGCGAGCAGCTCATCGAATTTCATCCGTATCCAAGCCGGGTGGGTACGCTCGATCAACGCATCATCATCAACGTCCGGTGGCGGATGATGAAGCAGTTTGATCGCTTCGTTGAACGACATGAGCTCAAGCTTTTCGCGCAGTGCGTCAGGCAGCGTATCGCGCGTATCGCCGGCATCAATACGCGTCATAGCGGCATCAATCGCTTTGCGCAGCAGCGTCTGCGACAGTCCCTCGCCGGCCGGATAAACGGGCGTGAGTGCCTTGGGCAGCGGGGTATCGATGTCCACCGAGCGTACCGTGGGATGCACCATTTCCAGACCCAAAAATCCGTCGCGCATTTCGCCCCGCACGCGCAGGCGCTTGCCGACAGCCATCTGGGTTGCCTGACTGCCGTAGAAGTTCAGGAAGCGCAGCGTCAGCTGTTCCGTGTCATCCGCGAGCGTGACCACCAGCTGCCGACGTGGGCGGTATTGCACATCACAGGCGGTGACCACACCCTCGATTTGTACCGTGCGTCCATATATGCGGGCGGCATCGACCACGGAATGAACTTGTGTCTCGTCCTCATAGCGCATGGGCAGGTGCAGCGCCAGCGACATATCCGTGGACAGCCCAAGCCGCGCCAAGCGGTCGGCGGTACGCAGGCTTTTCGGTGGGCTGCTTTTTTTTCGGGTGGCTGACATGGGAGCTGGAGTGTTCGCGCGCAGCGTAGAATACCGGCTTTTGCCAGCAAGCTCACGCATCAAGCAAAGCGGCTCATTCTTTATCACCCTACAACTCGTCCTAAAGCGCGTGTTGCAGACTGAACTGCAGCCCAATTTTCACACTGTTATGTATTCACTCGCCGATTTTGATTTTCATCTTCCGCCCGAATTGATCGCGCAGACACCGCTGGCTACGCGCAGCAGCTCGCGTCTGCTGCACGTGAAGGGCGAACAGATGGCTGACGGTTCATTTTTCGATATCACGAGCTTGCTGCAGCCCGGTGATGTGCTGGTGTTCAATGACACCCGCGTGTTGAATGCGCGATTTCGTGGTGTCAAGGCCAGTGGCGGGCAGGTCGAAGTGTTGGTCGAGCGCGTGATCGATGCAACGACAGTGCTGGCGCAGGTACGCGCTTCCAAATCACCCAAGCCTGGGATGCGACTGCGTTTGTCCGATGCTTTTGAGGTCGAGGTCGGCGAGCGTGCGGGTGAATTTTTTGTGCTGCATTTCCCCACTGATGCACTGACGCTGATTGAACAATTTGGCAGCTTGCCGCTACCGCCGTACATCACGCATGCAGCTGATGAGGTTGATGCGCAGCGTTACCAGACCGTTTATGCGAAATCGCCGGGCGCGGTGGCAGCACCAACCGCCGGACTGCATTTCGATCAGCCTCTGCTCGATGCACTGCAGGCCAAGGGCGTTCGGCTGGCTTGGCTGACACTGCATGTCGGTGCCGGCACTTTTCAGCCTGTGCGCACCGAGGATCTTACACAGCACAACATGCATAGCGAGTGGTACAGCATTTCACCTGACTGTGTGGCTACGATACGTGAAGCGCAGCAGGCAGGGCGCGACATTATTGCAGTGGGTACAACCAGTCTGCGTGCGCTGGAATCCGCTTCGCGGTCGGGTCAATTGCTTGCGGGTAGTGATGACACCGAGATTTTCATCACACCGGGATTTTCTTTTCAAACAGTGACGCGGCTGATTACGAATTTTCATTTACCCAAGTCGACGTTGATGATGCTGGTTTCTGCATTTGCGGGGTACGAACACATACGTTCGGCGTATGCGCATGCGATAGAACAGCGTTATCGTTTTTTTAGTTATGGCGACGCTATGCTGCTGGATAGAGAGAGTGCACGATGAAGTTTTCTTTACTGACCACAGACGGTCATGCCCGACGTGGTCGGCTCGAGTTAGCACATGGGGTAATCGAGACACCGATCTTTATGCCGGTCGGCACCTACGGCTCGGTGAAGGCCATGTCGCCTGTCGAGCTGGAAGACATTCAAGCACAAATCATCCTGGGCAATACCTTTCATCTGTGGCTGCGCCCGGGCTTGGACGTCATTCGCCGCTTCGGCGGACTGCATCGTTTCATGGGCTGGAACAAGCCTATCCTCACGGACTCGGGTGGGTTTCAGGTGTTTTCGCTGGGCGAGATGCGAAAGATTACTGAGGAGGGCGTGAAGTTCGCTTCACCCATCAATGGGGATCGTTTGTTTCTCTCACCTGAAATTTCGATGCAGATTCAGCGCGTACTCAATGCCGATATCGTCATGCAG
>CAMBJI010000015.1 GCA_945867725.1 Bordetella parapertussis | reverse complement strand
CTGTGGTTCGGACCAGAGCGCGCGCGCCAGCTCCACCTTGCGCCGGGTGCCGCCGGACAGCTGACGGCAGGTTTCGCTGGCGCGATCAGTCAGACCGAAGCGCTCCAGCCACTGTGTGACACGAATTTTTGACTCATTGCGGGGAATGCCATGCAGGTCGGTCTGAAAGCGCATGTTTGCCTCGACTGACAGATCCAGATCGAGTGCCGGCTGCTGAAAGACGATGGCCAGACGTGCCAGCGCGGCGATTGGATTTTTGCCGATATCGAACCCCGTCACGCTAGCCGTGCCTGCATCGGGCACGAACAGGCCCGACAGCATCTGGAACAGTGTGGATTTGCCGGCGCCATTGGGGCCCAGAAGCGCGACGAATTCGCCAGCGCCGACCGTAAAGCTCACGCCATCGACAGCCTTGCGCTCACCAAAGGATTTGCGCAGCTCGGTGATAACCAGCGGTTCAGGGAAGAGGGAGGACAAGCGATCTCCGATACTATTTTTGACGGGGGATTGTAGCGGCTTTGGATGCATGGCGTGAGAACCGACGCCGGTATCTCAGCCGGTATCTCATTAGGTGTCTCAGTGAGTGTCCGCAATGGGCTCCGATCGAAGCGTTTCCCACGTGCGGCGCACGCGCCAGTCGCCTACCCACATTGACGGCATCACTAGCGCGAATGCGCCCATGTCGGTCACCAACTCGCCCAGCGTTGCGCTCTGCACCGTCACGCCGCGCGTGAGTGCGGGGAACCGATCGGTGATTTCCTGCTGCACCAGCGGCGCCAGCAGCGTCTCATTGTGCCGCCACACACTGCCGCCAACGAAAATGGCTTCCGTATCGAGAATGGTCGTCAGGTTGTACAGCGCACGACCAAACCAGCGGGCAGCTTCCTGCACAACTTGCAGCGCAGGGGCATCACCACGTTGCGCATCACTGAAGATGACCTCAAGTGGCTTGCCGAGGTGCTTACCAAAATTACGCCCGCCTAGCATGGCTTCCAGATCGCCGCGATTGCCGCAGCCGCACAGCGCCTCCGACGTGTCGGACAACAGCATATGGCCCGCGTGCCCTGCATTTCCCGCCTTGCCATTGAGGATGTGACCATCGACGCATAAGCCAAAGCCAATGCCGGTACTCCAGGTGACATAGATGGCATTGGCGGGCGCCGCACCGAATGTGCGCTCGCCATGCAGCGCTGCGACACAGTCATTGGCGATGCGTACCGTGGTAAACCGCTCGCGCAGTACCGATTCCAGCGGCAGGAAGGTCCAGTCGTTCGGCAGATCGTCACCATTGGTCAGACCGCCGCACAGATTGGGCGGAATGATGCCCGTGGCGCCGTCACGCAACTCGAACGGGCCGCAGCTGCTCACACCCACGGACTGCAACGCAGCAGGATTTATCTGCAGCTGCTGGCAGCACTGGTCAATCAGGCGCAATCCCTGACGTGCGATCGTGTCTGGTGTGCCGGATTTGAGGGTTGACTGCACCACGCGCAGCAGCGGACCGCTGGCATCGGCAATGCAGGCAGACATCTTGGTGCCGCCGATATCCAGCGTGGCAACCGCATTGGGAATGGCATTTGATGTCATAGGTCTTGGGTATTGATTGTTTTATCGGATACATGGGAACTAAACCTAGAAATTATCTACCCATCTGGACCCGATTTTACGGATTAATTCTCATGAAACGCACTTTAGAAACCGCTATCGGTTCAGCACGGTCTATTTTTCAGCCCGTTCCACAAAAACCTCAAGTGGACGCGCCATCGTATCCCGCAACGCGACCAACCGGGCTTGGGGTTGGCCAACCCGTGATGAGGTCCATTGCGCCACGAGTTTCTGTCTATATCATTCTGCCGAAGTTTTCCAACAGCAGTTCAGCAGTATCGACGCCACCACGGGAGGCGATTTCAAATTTTGATCAGGAGCACATTACTGCCAAAGCTGATGAATTGCGTTCAGCAATTCGGGCGAGTAACGGAGATGTGATCTTGGACATCCTGAGTGATCAGGACGCCAGCAAGATTGCGGTGGCGACGGATGATCAAGACAAAAATGCCTTGTTTTACGCTATTCAAAAAAATGACATTCTGACGATGGACTATTTATGTTCACTGACCAGTAGCAGCGAATTGGTCATGCAGCAATCCAAGGCCGGGATGTTCCCTTTAAGCCATGCTGCAGCGATGGGGTCAGTGCTTGCGGTGATTCGGATCTTGGATATTAATGTAGCGAACAAGCACGTTTACTCTGACGAGATACGTTTTAATCCGCTGCTGTTCGCTGCTGCGAAGGGTCACGATGCAGTGGTTAATATTTTGCTGCAGTCGCCCTACGGTGCGGCACTGGCACAAGGCAAGAACAAGGCTGGATTCAATGCGCTAGAGTTTAAGGCATGGCATGGGCATCCTGGCGTAGTTGGGGCTTTGCTCGCATCACTGTACGCCCCAGAGCTGACCCAAAGCAGCCCTGACAAGCAAATGAATGCGATGTTAGCCGCGGCCTATACAGGCCATGAATCCGTAGTCAATATTTTGCTGGAGTCGCCCTATGCTGCTGCGCTGTTACAAAGAAAAGATGGAATTAATGCGTTGATGGTTGCGGCACAAAAGGGCCATGAGGATGTGGTCAGGGTTCTATTGTCATCTGACTATGGGCAAGCGCTGGTGGAACAAAGGAACAAGGATGGATTAAATGCGCTGATGTTTGCTGCGTTTAAAAATCAAGCAGCCGTGGTGTGTGCTTTGCTTGAATTTGGCTTTGTCGAGGAACAGCTGGCCGGTATTTATTGTGAGCGCAGCACAATCGACAACGTCATTAAGAAAGGCTTTTTAACCTTAGCGGAGGTATTGATTCGATATGGCGCTGTTGCGACGCAGAGCACGGCCGGTGGTGAGTCGATAACGCCGAATGACCCCGACTGACCCCGGCCAATAAATCAAGTACGCAGCGGCTTGTAACGAATACGTTTCGGCTTGGCGCCGCGCGCATCGACAAGACACGCGACTATCTTGGTGCTGCCGCTGTTATGTGCCGCTGCTATTATGTGCCGCGGTGTAAGTCTGTTTCAGTTCCGAGAACATAAAGCCAAACAAAAATATCAGATAAAAGTGGGAACTATTGTCAGAAATCATTGACTCATAAAAATTCAATTTTATGGAGAAATTATTATGAAACGTAGCTTCGACCAAAGCTTTGGCCACAGACAGTCTGCCTTTCAACCGTTCTCTCGTCCTCAGAATGTAGATCGTCAAATAAATGCCGCAGCGCTAGCTGATGACACTGCGACGGTGCGTCCAGTCATGAGAACGGTTGCGCAGCGGCCCTTAATCCGTGTCGTCTGGCCAAGCGCTCCTGATAGTCATGCTTCAGTTCCACCGCAGTTGCCCGCTGGCGAGACTTCGACGGGCGTTGCGAATGAAAATTCGACTCAGACCTTGATTGCCCAAAAAGCAGGCGAGCTGCATGCAGCAATCCGTGCAGATGATAGGGAAGTTATACAACTTATTTTGAATGGTCCAGGTGCGAGCGAGATCGCGATGGTGGCTGATGCGGAAGGTAAAAATGCCTTATTTCACGCCATCTTTAAAAGTGACACTTTCACACAAGATTTGCTGCTGAATTTGTCTTCCGGAAATGAAATGGCCATGCAGAAATCCAAGGAGGGGCTGCTGCCGTTAAGTCTCGCGGCAACACAAGGATCTTTGGTCAGTGTGGCAATGCTGCTGGGGTTGAGTTCAGCAAGAGAGCAGATTTTTGCTTCACATGAAACAAAAGAAAATATACATGGCAGTAATCCACTGGCACTTGCCGCAGCAAATGGGCATGAGCTAACGGTGAGATTTTTGCTGGGATCACCGTATGCAAGATTTTTGGCGATGGGTTCCTACCGATTCGGAGCTAACGCACTTGTACTCGCTGCACGTCAGGGGCATGTGGGCGTAGTAAACATTTTGCTCGCATCACCCTTTGCAGAAAAAATGGCGAATTGCAAAGGGCCGGATGGATTCAATGCGCTGATGGTTGCAGCACAACAGGGTCATACGGATGTAGTAAAGACTTTATTGGCATCACCTCAAGCGGACCTTCTAGTGCAAGCTAGCAGTACTCACGGGGTCAATGCGCTGATGGCTGCTGCACTCAAAGGGCGCGCAGAGGTGGTGAAGACTTTACTGAATTCAATTCACGGCGCTGAACTGATACAAGCGAAAAGCGTCTCAGGAGCGAATGCTTTGACGGCCGCGGCACAAGGTGGGCACAAAGAAGTCGTGCAATTATTGCTAGGCTTTGGTTTTATTAAATCTCAGCTGGCCGCTCAAGGGCAGTTGGGTGGGGCGCTTGATATTGCGCTCGCCGGTGGCCATCAAGAAGTTGCAGACCTACTTCGCAGGCACGGCGCAGTTTGCTCTTTAAGTGATGTTGGCAACTCATCATCTGCCAACATCACCTCCAGCCAATAAATCAGGTACGCAGCGGCTTGTAACGAATACGTTTCGGCTTAGCGCCTTCTTCACCGAGGCGCTTTTTCTTGTCCGCTTCGTACTCCTGATAATTCCCATCGAAGAAAGTCACTTGCGAATTGCCTTCGAACGCCAGAATATGCGTGGCGATACGGTCAAGGAACCAGCGATCGTGCGAGATCACCAACACGCTGCCGGCGAATTCGAGCAAGGCGTCTTCCAGTGCACGCAGGGTTTCGATATCAAGATCGTTGGAGGGTTCATCCAGCATCAGGACGTTGCCGCCCATGAGCAAGGTCTTGGCCATATGCAGCCGGCCGCGTTCGCCACCCGACAGATTGCCCACCAGTTTTTGCTGATCGCCACCCTTGAAATTGAAACGGCCCAGATAGGCGCGTGATGACATTTCAAAGCGGCCCACGGTCAGGATATCGGCACCTTCCGAAACATCATCAAAGACGGTTTTCTTATCGTTGAGAATATCGCGCGACTGATCCACCAGCGACAGCCGGACGGTCGAGCCGACCGTGATTTCGCCAGTGTCTGGCTGCTCTTTGCCGGCCAGCATGCGGAACAGCGTCGATTTGCCTGCGCCGTTGGGTCCGATGATGCCGACAATGGCGCCGGGTGGAATGCGGAACGACAAATTGTCGATCAGCAAACGATCACCATAGCCTTTGCTGACATTATTAAATTCAATGACTTCATTGCCCAGTCGCTCGGCCACGGGAATGAAGATTTCCTGTGTTTCATTGCGCTTCTGGTATTCGTGTTCGGACATTTCATTGAAGCGGGCGATACGCGCCTTGCTTTTAGCTTGCCGGCCTTTCGGATTCTGGCGCACCCATTCCAATTCTTTTTGCAGCGCTTTCTGGCGTGCTGATTCAGAGGCCTCTTCTTGCTTGAGCCGGTCCTGCTTTTGCTCTAGCCACGAGCTGTAATTGCCTTTCCACGGAATACCGTGACCACGGTCGAGTTCGAGTATCCACTCGGCGGCGTTGTCGAGGAAGTAGCGATCATGGGTAATGCCGACCACGGTGCCGGGAAAGCGTTGCAGGAATTGCTCAAGCCAGTCGACGGATTCGGCATCAAGATGGTTGGTGGGCTCATCGAGCAGCAGCATGTCAGGCTTGGACAGCAGCAGTTTGCATAAGGCCACGCGCCGCTTCTCGCCACCGGACAGCACCGCAATGCTGGCGTCCCAGGGCGGCAGGCGCAGCGCATCGGCGGCGACTTCAAGCTGCAGATCCAGATTGCCGCCATCGCTGGCTGCGATGATGGCTTCAAGCCGCGCCTGCTCGGTGGCCAGCGCATCGAAGTCGGCATTTTCTTCAGCGTAGGCGGCGTAGACCGCATCAAGCTTGGCGCGCGCCTCGAAAGCTTCGCCTAGTCCGCTCTCGACTTCTTGACGTACCGTCATGGTTGGATCGAGCTGCGGTTCCTGGGGCAAATAACCGATCTTCAGGTTCGGCATGGGGATGGCTTCGCCCTCGATATCCTTGTCGATACCGGCCATGATTTTGAGCAGCGTTGATTTGCCCGAGCCGTTCAGGCCGAGAACGCCGATCTTGGCGCCGGGGAAAAAGGACAGGGAAATATCTTTGAGAATCTGACGCTTGGGCGGGACGATCTTGCCCACGCGGTTCATTGTGTAAACGTAATTGGCCATGGGGAACGAAGGGAAAAATGATCTGAAAAGCCGGTAATCGGCAAAGCGCGAGGATAACGTAAGCCAGCAAGCGGGTACAGCGTGTGCAGTGATTTATTGGTGCTTGATTGCGTGTGGGATGCCATTCAATGAACGGCCAGCGCTGTGGCTAGCGGCCGTCACCGCCTAAGGTGCACCTCATTGAGCGCCTCAGTCAGCGGAGGGATTGGCTGCCGCCGGTCGCCATGCCCGCCACAGCGCTTCGACCGAATACAAAGCCAGCGCGGTCCAGATTAGCGCAAAGCCTATCTGCCGGTTGATGCCGAAAGCCTCGTGATACAGCCACACCCCCAGCATCATCTGGATACTCGGGCCGATGTATTGCAAGAGGCCCACGACCGACAGCGGAATGCGGCGCGCGCCGAAAGCAAACAAGAGCAGGGGCACGGCCGTGACCGGCCCGGCGGCCACGAGCATGAGCATCAAAGACACACTGCCACTGGCAAAGGCATGGGAAGAACCGCTGTCGGGCAGTAGAAGAAAGAGCGCCGCCAATGGCAGCATCACCAATGTCTCGACGCTCAGACCTTCCAGCGCGCCCAGCGCGGCGGTTTTGCGGATCAGACCATACAGGCTGAAAGTGACGGCCAGTACCAAGCCTATCCAGGGCAATTCACCGGTGCTGAGTGTGAGCCAGGCAACGCCGCTGCCCGCCAGCGCAATCGCTATCCACTGTATGGGTTTCAATCGCTCGCCCAGCAGTACGCCAAAGAGCACATTGAATAAGGGCGCGATGAAATAGCCGAGGCTGGCGTCGACAATACGATCCGCATTCACCGCCCAGATGTAGATCACCCAGTTCGCGCCCAACATCGCTGCACTCGTGACAAACGCCAATGCGATGCGTGGTCGTGCCCGTATGCTCTGCACCCAATCCCATTGACGTCGTGACGCAAGAATCAGCCCGAGAAAAATGGCTGACCAAACGACGCGATGCGACAGTATTTCGAGCGAGGGTACGCTTTTAAGTAGCTTCAGATACAGCGGGAAAATGCCCCACAAAGTAAATGCAGTACCCGCACTGAGTATGCCAAGGAACATCGCTTAATCCAGTGCCAGCGGCAATTGAGGTTGGGGTTCTGCGGCTTTGTCTGCGGATGACTTGGCAGACGAGCGCGAGCGGCCCTCGCGCATCGGATTGCGACTGCCATGTTTGACGAAGACCTGACGCGCTTCTGCGCGCATCTGCGGATCACGACGCATGGACCAGAGCAACTCACGCGCCAGTTTCGCGCTGGTCAAATGATCGACGATGGGTTCTGGGTAGTCAGGACCGATCAGGAATTTCAGTTCCTTCTGGAGATCCAGTGGCATGGTGGCAGGTTCAAAGATGAACTCGTCGGGCACGCGTTTGAGCTCGGGCAGCCAGCGCCGCACGAAAATACCTTTCGGGTCCTGATATTGTGCCTGCTTAACCGGGTTATAGATACGAAGCGTGTTAATGCCGGTAACGCCCGATTGCATTTGTATTTGCGAATAGTGGATGCCGGGTTCGTAGTCCAGAAATTCACGTGCCAGATGCAATGCCGGCTCACGCCAGTGATTCCAGAGCTGATAACTGGAAAAGCTGATCAACATAGCGCGCATGCGAAAGTTAATCCAGCCCGTCTGCGCTAGCATCTTCATGCAGGCATCAATCAGCGGGAAGCCGGTTTCGCCTGCGCACCAGCGTTCGAAATAATCTTGATTGAAATGTGGCTCACGCAGTCCGTCAAATCCACGATGCACATTGCGCATCTCGATATCTGGTTCGGATTCGAGTTTTTGAATGAAATGACAATGCCAGTGCAAGCGGCTTTCGAAAGATTTCAAGCTCGCCAGCGTGCCCGAAGGTCGTACTGTTTCCGGCAGCGCCTGAAGTTGTTCGCGCGTTTTCCAGATCTTGTGCATCAGCTCACGTACCGACAATACGCCATACGTCAGATACGGTGACATACGCGAGCAGGCGGTTTCAGCAGTTAGTGGACTGGACATCGCATAGCGATAGTCGGCGAGGTGCTGACTGAAAAATTCTTTCACCTGCTTCGAAGCCACGCGCCGGCCGCCACGTTGCCGCAGCGGTTTGTCTGGCCCATCCAATCCCAGTTGGCGCGGTGTCATGATGCCGGAGGGCGATAGCGTCTTACCGGTCGAACGCAGAAAATCGGGCGCATTGAGTACTGGTGCGCGCATGCGCTGCATCCACTGGCTGGCCCAGTTGTCGCGCGACTCCAGTCGTCGTACGACACCATTGCACGGATATTCTTTCCAGCGCAGACCCTGTGTGCGACACCAGTCTGCTACGCGGCGATCGCGCGCATAGCTGATCGCGTTACCGGTTTCTTCATGCGAGTAGAGCGTGAAATGACCAAACTGCTCATGGACGCGCTGCAAAACGGAGGTGACCTCACCATGAAGAATCAGCAACGACGTGCCACGACCGGCCAGTGCCTGATCCAGATCTTCGAGGCATTCATTGATAAAGCCGACGTGCTGAGTTGCGCAATCTGGCGCACGCAGGAGTTCCGGTTCATACACATAGAGGGGCAGCACGCCTGAATGACGACTGGCCTCGAACAGCGGCACATGATCGAACACGCGCAAATCGCGCTTGAACCAGACGACGGCAATGCCGGGTGATGTCATCGATGCCAGGTGCGCCGGGGCGCGTCAGTAGAAGCGGCGGTGCAAAAACTCCAGAACGCCGAAAACGAACGGCAGGCCTTTTCGGGATCAGGAAATTGGCGGGGTGAATCTTGCAAGTCAGAGCAAAGCACGGGTAGCAATTCGCGATAACCAGGATTAAATGTGGCCACCGAACTGATGTCGGCAGCGTTGCCGAACATTGTACTGAGTTCTGTCAGATCACCGACGAAGATATGGTCGGTGACAGCCTGCATGCGCTGCATGACGAAATCCCATCGCTGTTGCGACCACGGGAAGCGCTGATGAAAGGGGCGATGAATCACACCCAGCCGAAGCCCATCGAATGTAGAGTCTGCGAGCATCCAGGGATGCACCAGTTGCACCTGACGGGCATGGCTTAGCGTATTTTTATCAGCGCTCAGGCTATCGGGCGGGACGCTGAGTGCCGGCTCGCTGATACCCAACAAAGACGGATGGATACCCACCGTTGTCTGGCTGCGCGCAATCATTTCCAGTGCTTCATAGCTTGTATCGATCACGCTGCGTGGGCAATGCCAGGCTTGAGCTGCATTCTTGGCGACGTTCTCTGCATTAAACAAATACGGCTTGCTGCTGAAGGTCGCTGCAATCCACTGCCAAGACAAATGATTCGATGCCAGATCGCCATCCAGCAGATGACCGTACATCCAATCGGCAGCGACACGCCAATGCACTTTGCGCAGATGAACTGTGTAACTAGCGAGCCACATGCGCGCATGGTTATGCAGATAGCCTGTTTGATAGAGCGTATGTACTGCGCGATCGATCACGGGCAGACCCGTGCGACCTTCGCGGATATCGTCGGGGAGTGTGTCGCTGTATTGAATGCCGGGCAAAGGCGTGCGCATATCACTGAAAATCGCATCGCCAGCGCGGTGCCAGACATGATGAAAAAATTCACGCCAGCCGAATTCGAAGGCAAGCTTGTCTTCTAGCGTTAGCTTGGGCAGCTTTGCGAACAACGAAGGAATCGATACAAGGCCGTGCGTCAGATAGGGCGAGAGTCGCGTGACCTTGCCATCGAGATGATTGCGGGTTTTGGTATAAGCCGCGATATTAATCGCGGCAATGGTATCGGCCAGCGCTGATTCAGTGGGAGACATTCATCGCCGCCGAATCACATGCTGCGCCGGTACTGTCCACCCACCTCGAAAAGCGCATCGGTAATCTGACCGAGTGAGCACACCCGCACCGCTGCCATCAATTGAGCAAACACATTCTCGTCACGAATCACGGCTTCCTGTAGCGCAGCCAGTGATTGCTTGGCAGCGTCGCTGTGAGCCGCATGGAAATCTGCAAGGCGTTGTAACTGCGATTGCTTTTCATCGTCGGTCGAGCGCGCCAGCTCCAGCTGTTGAACGACTGTGTCGCCCTTGGGATTGCGGAAGGTGTTGACGCCAATGATCGGCAGGCTACCGTCGTGTTTCTTATGCTCGTAGAGCATGGATTCTTCTTGAATTTTGCCGCGCTGATAGCCGGTTTCCATGGCGCCCAACACACCGCCGCGCTCGGCGATGCGCTCGAATTCTTGCAACACCGCTTCTTCGACCAGATCAGTGAGTTCTTCGATGATGAAAGAACCCTGACTGGAATTTTCATTTTTTGCCAGACCCCATTCGCGGTTGATGATCAGCTGAATCGCCAGCGCGCGGCGTACGGATTCATCAGTTGGTGTGGTGATGGCTTCGTCGTAGGCATTGGTATGCAGCGAGTTGCAATTGTCGTAGATTGCAATCAGCGCTTGTAGCGTAGTGCGGATGTCGTTGAAATCAACCTCTTGCGCATGCAGCGAGCGACCGGAGGTCTGAATGTGATATTTCAATTTTTGCGAGCGGTCATTCGCGCCGTATTTCTCGCGCATGGCGACGGCCCACAGACGACGCGCCACCCGGCCCAGCACGGTGTACTCTGGATCCATGCCATTGGAGAAGAAGAACGACAGGTTCGGTGCGAAATCATCAATCGACATGCCACGTGCCAGATACGCCTCAACAAAGGTGAAGCCATTGGAGAGTGTGAACGCCAGCTGCGAGATCGGATTCGCACCTGCCTCGGCAATGTGATAGCCCGAGATCGATACTGAATAGAAATTGCGAACCTTGTGATCGACGAAGTACTGTTGAATGTCGCCCATGACTTTCAAAGAAAATTCGGTCGAGAAGATGCAGGTGTTTTGCCCCTGATCTTCTTTCAGAATATCGGCTTGCACCGTGCCGCGCACGTTTTGCAGTACCCAGGCGCGGATCTGGGCTGCTTCGTCTGCTGTTGGTTCGCGACCTTTTTCTGTCGTGAACTTGGCGAGTTGTTGATCAATCGCCGTATTCATGAACATCGCAAGGATGGTCGGCGCGGGGCCGTTGATAGTCATCGATACTGACGTGGTCGGGTCGCACAGATCAAATCCGTCGTACAGCACCTTCATGTCATCCAGCGTAGCAATCGACACACCGGAGTTACCCACTTTGCCGTAAATGTCGGGCCGCAGCGCGGGATCAGCGCCATACAGCGTGACGGAATCAAATGCGGTAGACAAACGCTTGGCCGGCATACCTTCGGATACCAGCTTGAAGCGACGATTGGTTCTGAATGCATCACCTTCGCCGGCGAACATGCGCGTCGGATCTTCGTTCTCGCGCTTGAAAGGAAACACACCGGCGGTATACGGAAAGCTGCCGGGGAGATTTTCTTTCATCAGCCAGCCAAGCAGATCACCCTGATCCGAATATTTCGGTAGCGATACTTTGCGAATGCGATTGCCTGACAAGGTTTCCCATTCAAGACGCGTGCGGATTTCTTTGTCACGAATTTTGACGACATGCTCATCACCCGAGTAGGTGGCTTGCACAGCGGGCCATTGGGTCAGCAAGTTTTTCGCTTCGCTATCGAGCGCGTTCTCGCGCTGCGTAATCAGATCATCCATGTCCACGGTTTTGCCGGCAGCGAGCATCAGACGTTTGGCTTCGCTCAGTTGCTGACGTTCGCGCGCGGTGACTGTTTGTTTACTCACGCGGCGGTGATACGCGCGCAGTGTGTCGGCGATCTCCGCTAGATAACGACTGCGTGCTGGCGGCACGATGGCATTGCGGCCCGAAGAAAAACGCACAGCAACGGGCGCGAGCTTGCCGGGCTTGATGTTGAGTCCCAGTTCTGTCAGGCGCGGCAGCAGACCTTGATACAGCGCGGTGACGCCATCATCATTAAAGCGTGACGCTTGGGTGCCAAAGACCGGCATTTGATCGGTGGGCTTATCCCACTGCTCACGATTGCGTTGTACTTGTTTGGCGACATCGCGTAGGGCGTCTTGTGAGCCTTTGCGATCGAATTTATTGATTGCCACAAAATCAGCAAAGTCCAGCATGTCGATTTTTTCCAGCTGTGATGCGGCGCCGAATTCGGGCGTCATCACATACAAACTGCAATCCACATGCGGGACGATGGCGGCATCACCTTGTCCGATACCGGACGTTTCAACGATGATCAAATCAAAACCGGCAACGCGGCAGGCCGCGACCACATCGGGCAGTGCTTGTGAAATTTCTGAACCTGCTTCGCGGGTAGCGAGCGAGCGCATGAACACGCCTGGACGAGCACTCCAGGGATTGATCGCGTTCATTCGGATGCGATCGCCAAGTAGCGCGCCGCCGGATTTACGACGTGAAGGATCGATAGAAATCACGGCGATATTCAGCGCATCGTTTTGATCGATACGCAGACGGCGAATCAGTTCATCCGTGAGCGAGGACTTGCCCGCACCACCGGTACCGGTAATGCCTAGGGCAGGAATGCGAACTTTTGCTGCGGCGTCGTGCAGTGATTTTTTGAGTGTGGCTGAAGCTTTGCCGTTTTCCAGTGCCGTGATCAATTGCGCGAGTGGGCGCTGGCGCGTGACCATATCACCTGAAGTCAACACGTCGAGCGTCGCAGGCGCGTGTACCGAGAGATCGGTGTCGCAAGCTTGAATCATGTAGATGATCATGCCGACCAAGCCCATGCGCTGTCCGTCTTCTGGACTAAAAATACGCGCCACGCCATAGTCATGCAATTCTTTGATCTCGGAGGGTACGATCACGCCGCCACCACCGCCGAAGACTTTAATGTGCGCGCCGCCGCGTGCCTTGAGCAGATCGATCATGTACTTGAAGTACTCGACATGGCCGCCCTGATAACTGGAAATCGCAATGCCCTGCGCGTCTTCTTGCAGCGCTGCGGTGACGATTTCATCGACCGAGCGATTGTGGCCCAGGTGAATGACCTCCGCGCCTTGCGACATCAGGATGCGCCGCATGATGTTGATCGATGCGTCATGGCCATCGAAGAGCGAAGCGGCCGTCACGAATCGGACTTTATTGGCGGGGGTGTAGGCAGTCAGGTTTTGCGATACCGACAGGTCGGTCATGGGAATTCTCCGGAAGTAGCGGCCGCGCGATGACGGGGCGGTAACGGGTCAGGACAGCGCCCGCCGTACGGGCTCGCCTGATTGACGCTTACGTCAACGTCAATTGGCGCAAGTATAGCTTGAAAAGCTGGCCAGCTGACGCCTCGGATGCGCCGTGCTTAGTCGTTTATGCGGGGTCGCAAACGCCGATTACATCGTACTTGCAAAAGTGAAAACTCGTAGTGCCGCCTGAATTCTGCGTGACTCGTACGATGGATGTTTTGGGTGGTGCGCCGGCTCCAAATCGGGTTTGTAACGGCGCTGCCCGACGACATTGAGCAGTACGTTACACTCCAAGAAATATTTCAACGAGGCTTCGACCATGGCTGATCTGATCCTGCATCACTACCCGCTATCCCCCTTCGCCGAAAAAATCCGTTTGATTCTGGGTATGAAGGGCTTGGCCTGGCGCTCGGTGCATATACCCATGATCATGCCCAAGCCGGATCTGGTGGCCTTGACTGGCGGTTATCGCCGTACGCCTGTGCTGCAGATCGGCGCGGATGTTTACTGCGACACCGCCCTGATGGCGGATGTGATCGAGCATCTGGCGCCCGAGCCCGCGCTTTTTCCGGCCGCGCACAAAGGTCTTGCGCGCGTGCTGGCGCAATGGGCCGACACGACGCTGTTTCAGGTGGCCATGGCGTACAACTTCCAACCGGCCGGCGCAGCGCATATGTTTCCCGACACCGAGCGCTTGAAAATCTTCGCAGCCGATCGCGCGGCGATGCGTAATAACGCGCCGCGCATGCCGGCAGCAGATGCGACCGCGGCGTACAAAAGTTATTTACGTCGTATTGCCAGCATGCTGGAGCATCAACCGTTTTTGCTGGGTGATCAGCCGTGCATCGCTGATTTTTCGGTCTATCACCCGCTATGGTTTACACGGCATCAGGTGCCTGTACTGGCCGGAGTTTTGGAATCCGTACCTGGCGTTTTATCGTGGATGGATCGTATGGCGGCGATAGGGCAGGGCAATTCGTCAGCGATGACGGCTGATGAGTCGCTGCAGATTGCGCATAGCGCCACGCCAGAAGCGCTGCCACAGGAAATTCATCAGGATCACCACGGCATTGCCCTGGGCCAGCCCGCCATTGTTGTTGCTGAGGCGTTTGGTCTGGAGCCTACCGAGGGGATCTTGGTGGCCGCAAGCCGTACCCGATATACCTTGCGCAGAGAAGATCCACGTGCCGGATTAGTCCAGGTGCATTTCCCGCGTGTTGGCTATTTGCTCAAGGCAAAAGAGGCTGCTTCCTGAGCCGAGATTCAGCAGCCTCTTGAATTTTTCGGTACGCAAAATTTCCACGGGCCAGTTCAATGGTCCATTCGAATAGATGATTGGCCTCTTCATCATCGCCGAGTTGTTGTAAGCATTCGCCCAGACGATAGGCAGCGCCGATATGATGGTTGTCGACCTGTAACGCCAGCTTGTAATACTCAGCAGCGCTCGCATGATCCTGCAAATGCTGCATGCAGGAGGCGAGCTTAAAGGCGACTTTTGCGTTCTTCGGTCCGACGGCTATCACAAAGCCAGCAAGTATCAATGCCTCCTGAAACATGGCCTGATCGACGAGCTTGCAAGCGCCCTGATAGC
>CAMBJI010000014.1 GCA_945867725.1 Bordetella parapertussis | reverse complement strand
GGATCGGTATCAGGAGGACAGAGCAAACTGGTCACACCACCCGCCAATGCTGCCTGCAACTCGGATTCGAGTGTGGCGCGATATTCATAACCGGGCTCACGCAAGCGCACTGACAAATCCACCAGACCGGGCGCCACCACCAATCCATGCGCATCAATGACTTGGTCGGCTTGAAAACCGGAAGGTGGTGTTCCAAGTGCGGCGATCTTGCCATCAGCGATGAACAAATCCTGCACTGCGTCGATATGGTTTGCCGGGTCGATGACGCGGCCATTTTTTATGTGAAGTCTCATGCTCATTTTTTTCAGGACCCCGCCAGTATGCTCATCACGGCCATATGCACCGCGATACCAAACGTCACTTGGGGAAGAATCACGGCTTGCGCACCATCTGCAACCGCCGAATCGATTTCAACACCGCGATTCATAGGGCCAGGATGCATGACGATGGCATCGGACTTGGCAAGTGCGAGACGCTCGGGCGTGAGACCGTAGCTCTTGAAATATTCCTGCGCCGAAGGCAGCAACGCACCATGCATACGCTCGTTTTGAAGTCGCAGCATGATGATTACATCCACGCCTTTCAAGCCTTCATTCATGTCGTTAAACACACGCACGCCCATTTGCTCCAAGCCACCCGGTAGCAGGGTGCGTGGTCCTATTACGCGCACTTCAGGCACACCCAAGGTAGTCAAGCCATGAATGTCGGATCGCGCAACACGGCTGTGCAGTATGTCGCCAACGATGGCGACCGTCAGATTCCGAAAATCTTTTTTGTAGTGCCGGATCGTGTACATGTCCAGCAGACCCTGCGTCGGATGTGCATGGCGGCCATCGCCAGCATTCACGACATGCACATGGTCCTGACGTGTCTCGGTCAGATGACGCGCAATCAGATACGGTGCGCCCGATTGCGCATGACGCACGACAAACATGTCCGCATGCATGGCGGCGAGATTGTCGATGGTGTCGAGCAGCGACTCACCCTTGCTGGCCGAGGAGGCGGAAATATTCAGATTGATCACGTCGGCCGAGAGTCGTTTGGACGCGATTTCGAAGGTGGTACGTGTACGCGTTGAATTTTCAAAAAACAGATTGAACACGCTCTTGCCACGCATGAGTGGTACTTTTTTAACTTCGCGATCACCCACACTGACGAAGGAAGCTGCGGTGTCCAGAATGCGGGTAATAACAGCCGGTGGCAGACCTTCAAGTGTGATCAGGTGCTGCAGCTCGCCATTTTTATTGAGTTGCGGGTTATGCATGGTCTATGGTGAGTGAGAAACGGCCATCGTCGGATTTTTGCAGGACGAGTTGCTGATCGTCTGCGAGCGTAATTGTCTTTGCCACGAAGTCAGGCGCAACGGGCAGCTGGCGGCCACCACGATCGACCAGTGCTGCGAGCATCACGCGTGCAGGACGACCATAGTCAAACAGCGTATTGATGGCAGCACGCGTTGTGCGCCCGGTGTAGAGAACATCATCGACCAGCAAGATGGTCGCGCCCTCGACGTCAAACGGTATCTGGCTGGGTCTAACCTCGGCATGAAGTCCACGCTCGGCATAATCATCACGATAGAAAGACACATCCACATAGCCCAAGTCGGCAATGCCGAGTGAGGTCGCCAGACGTTCGGCGATCCAGGCACCACCCGAGTAGATGCCAACGATAGCCAAGCGGGACGTGCCGGACAAGCCGGCACCAACGGCTAGCTCAAGTTGGGTGTAGAGCGCTTCAGCGTCTAATTCAGTTTGATTCATGGGCATCAAAATATTGTTGAAGTATGAGCGCAGCCGCTTCGTGATCCACCGGATGACCGCGATGCTGCGTCAGTACCGCGGAAGTGTAACGCTCATCGACCAGCACAGTCTCGATACCGAAACGGCCGTGAATCTGGTTGGCAAAGCGCCGGCAGCGCACGCTCATCTCATGTTCAGCGCCATCCGGATGCAAAGGCAAACCTACGATCACGCGCTGCGGCTGCCACTCGGCGAGTAGCTGCGATATCGCAACGAACTTGCCGTCATTGGTCGCCGCCTCGATGACCTGCAGCGGCTGGGCTTGGCGTATCAAAGTGTTACCCACCGCGACGCCGATGCGCTTCAGGCCAAAGTCGAAAGCCATTACGGTCATCATGCGCGACCGGCGAAAAAAGATAATTCACAAAAATAACTGGGAAGGTCGGCATCAAATAGGCGCCGCGTGAGCCGCCGATTGTGATGCACATCATGCATGCCCCGCTTCCCCAGTCAGTCGGTTGGGGTCGATGCCCAGCAGGTTCATCGCAGCGACGAAGCGCGACTCGATCGGTGTTTCAAAAATGATCGCCGGATCGGCCTGTACGGTCAGCCAGCCGTTGCGCAAAATTTCTTCTTCAAGCTGCCCAGCGCTCCAGCCAGCGCAACCCAGCGTTACCAGCAGCTGCTGCGGTCCTTGACCCTGCGAGACTGCCTCAAGCACATCGCGCGAGGTGGTGAGAGTAATTTCACCAGATACCGAGAGAGAAGAGTTGTAGGTGACGCTGGGCGCATGCAGTACAAAGCCCCGCTCCACCTGCACCGGACCACCAAACATGACGGGCGCGCGCGGTAGCAACGACACATGAGGACTGATTTCCAGCGAGAGATCAAGCCGCTCGAAGAGCACATCCATGGTCATGTCGGTCGGACGATTGATGATGACACCCAGCGCACCGCCGACATGATGTTCGCAGATGTACACCACTGTTCCGCCGAACACGGGATCGAGCATGGACGGCATGGCGATCAGGAAATGATCGGTCAGTTGCAAAAGAGGGAAGTCGTTTGATGGTACTGCTGAAGAAAAATCGCTGTCTTCCACGTCTGCCGCGGAGGACGAAGGGGGGTGAGACTTGCCTTGCTTGGCCATGGGCCGAATTTTATCAGCTTTGAGGGCGACGGCTGGAGAAAGTCTCCCCCGGCGGCATGCGCCGAGATTCCGGGGAAAGGCTACACTGCCGGCTTTCCGATCCGAGTTCGCTGCCCACTCATGAGTCACTACGACAAATCGTTGGTCTGGTTCCGCCGCGACCTGCGCAATTTTGATCATGCAGCGCTGCATCACGCGCTGCAAAGCAGCCGCAGCGTGTACTGTGCTTTCATTTTTGACAAGGATATTCTTGATCCACTGCTCACGCACAGCAAGCTGGACCGACGCGTCGCCTTCCTGCACGCGAGTCTGATCGAGCTTGATGCTGCCTTGCGCGCTCAGGGTGGCGGGCTGATCGTGCGCCATGCGCGCGCAGAAACTGCAATACCTGCTCTGGCAGCCGAACTGGGCGTTGATGCTGTTTTCATCAATCATGATTATGAGCCAGCAGCACTCACGCGCGATCAGGCGGTCGCTGCTGCACTAAAAAAGAAAGGCTGCGCGCTGCTGAGCAGCAAAGATCAGGTGATTCATGAAAAAAGCGAGGTCTTGTCGCAGATGGGCAAGCCGATGTCGGTCTTCACGCCGTACAAGAATGCCTGGCTGAAAAAATTCAGCCTGCCCTCCGGTGGTTACGATTTGTCCTTGCTGGATGCTTTCGATTGCACACCGAAAAAATCGCAACTCGCACCACCACCCGCCGGTGGCATTCCTACGCTGGCCGAGATGGGTTTCGATGCCTGCGATCTGGCAGCACTTCATATACAGCCGGGTATGCGCGGCGCTGAAGCACTGCTCGATGATTTTCTGCCGCGCTTGCAGCATTATGGCGTTGCGCGTGATTTCCCCGCAGTGAAAGGTCCTTCGTATTTATCAGTTCATCTGCGCTTCGGCACGGTATCAATTCGCGCACTGGCACGTCATGCAATGCAGGCGATTCAAGCAGGCACAGGCGGTGAGGGTGCTGCGGTGTGGCTGTCAGAACTGGTATGGCGGGATTTTTATTTCATGATTCTGCATCACCATCCGCATGTGACTGAACGCGCATTCAAAACTGATTACGATCGCATCGTCTGGGAAGAAGGAAAAAAAGCAGATGCCAACTTTGCTGCCTGGTGTGAAGGCCGCACTGGCTACCCGCTGGTGGATGCAGCCATGCATCAGCTAAACCAGACTGGCTATATGCATAATCGTTTGCGCATGGTGACTGCCTGCTTCCTGATCAAGGATCTGGGTATCGATTGGCAGCGCGGTGAGGCCTATTTTGCGCGGCAGCTGAATGATTTTGATTTGTCTGCCAATAACGGTGGCTGGCAATGGGCTGCTTCATCTGGCTGCGATGCGCAACCCTACTTCCGGATTTTCAATCCCATCACGCAATCGGAAAAATTCGACGCTGAAGGAAAATTCATCAAGCGCTACCTGCCGCAACTGGCGAAGCTAGATCGCAAACAAATTCATGCGCCCTGGTTGGTACCCGAGCTCTTGTTAAGTAGTGCGGGCATCACGCTGGGCAAGGATTATCCGACACCGATCATTGCGCATGATGAAGCACGCAAGCGAACGCTGGAACGCTATGCGGTGGTGAAAAAGTAGATTGCTATCGGTGCTTGTCTGACTACTACGCTGCCTTGCTCAGTGCACGGGTGTGCTGCGTAAGATCGTATTGGGTTGCGCCTGCCGCTTGGCCAGCGTACTTCAGCCATTCTGGGTGCAGCAGCGTGTCTCGCAAATCACGTCGCCCGGCTTCCCATCGCTCAAGCACTGATACGCGAGAAAATTCATAGTCCAGTGATTCGCGCTCATGCGGTCCGGGCCGATAAATCAGATGCACGATATCTACCGGCGCAACAAGGGCGAACTCACTAAGATGCTGGACTTCGGGATCATCCTTTAGATCTTCGGGAAGCTTCGCGATCAGATCACAAATCGCGCGCCGCGTATTGGTAAGCTCGGCGACCATGTTACTGGTGTAACGTGTGCGACTTGAATAGAGAATTTCTTTCTGACGTTTGAGAACCTCATCGAAATTTTTCGGCAGCGCGCCACGCGCACTAAAAAGATCGACTTGAAATATCAACACGGATTCTGTTTTATCGCGCAAATCCAATACTTGCTGCAATGGTGTGTTGGACAAGATACCGCCATCCCACCAAGCCTCACCATCAATGATCACAGGCGGAAATGAAGGTGGTAAAGCGCCGCTCGCCATGACGTGTTCGGGGCCGATACGGCATTGCGTGTTGTCGAAGTAGTGGGAATTTCCCGTCGTGACATTCACTGTTCCCAGCGATAGCCGTATGGATCCATCATTGATCAGATCAAAGTCAATCAACGCTTCTAGGGTCTTGCGCAAAGGCGCGGTGTCATAAAGACTCAGCGCCGCTTCTGTGCCTTCAGGTTGAAACGGTGGTGGTAGCAAGCGTGGCTGATAAAAACCTGGGATACCGAGAAGGGCAGCGTGCCAGGCGCTCCATTGATTGAACACAGATCGGGGCTCGGTCGCTTCTGTCATGGCGCGCAGCCACGGCATCATGGGACTGGTATCCGAAAACTGAGGCAGCCCGGAAGATACCTGATGCCAGAACTCAGAGAGCCGCTCGACGCGACGCTCCGGAGGATTACCTGCAATGATGGCCGCATTGATGGCGCCGATCGACACGCCAACGATCCAATTGGGCTGGAATGCCGTGCCGGACAATTCTTCGAACGCACCCGCCTGATACGCACCGAGCGCGCCACCCCCTTGCAATACCAACGCAATTCGATCGTGCGGACGATTAATGCCAGTGACACTACGATCAGCTACCCAAGCAATTTTCATTTTTTCATCCAATAGGGGAAATGTTGCGCTATGTTTTCTGAGGTTGCTGAGGTTGCTGTTGTCGCCGATGTTGCTGCTGTCGCCGTTGTCGCTGTTTTCGCTGATTCCGCGATTCACGCAATGAGTAGATTATCTTCAGCAGGTGTCGCTGCAAGCCATTGCGTCAATAAACTCAGCAATTCTTCTTCGACAAAGGGTTTGCCCAGATAGGCGGTTGCGCCCAGCTTCATCGCATGCTCACGGTGACGCTCTGCCGTACGCGAGGTGATCATCGCGACCGGAAGCGCACGCCAGCGCGCATCATCACGCAAGGCCGTCAGTAGTTCGAAACCATCCATACGCGGCATTTCTATATCCAGCAGCACAGCAGCGGGGGTATTCAGACGCAACTGCTCCAAAGCATCCAGGCCATCTCTAGCCAGCACAACCGCATAGCCATGGCGTTCCAAAAGTCGCTGACTGGCGCGCCGCACCGTGAGCGAATCATCAACAACAAGAATTTGCGGTGCCTTAGGTGCGCTGACTTCTGCTGAATTCACATTCGCACTGTCACCAACATTTGCTGCAACAAAGTCAGGCAATGGCAAGGGGTTGATGATGAGTGTAATGGTGCCATCTCCCAGCACCGTGGCCCCTGCAATACCGGGTACCTTGGCCACCTGTGGTCCAAGATTTTTGACGACCACTTCACGATGCCCAATCACGGCATCAAGCTCGATGGCCAGATACTGATCAAGTTGCCGCAGCACGGCAACTGGCGTGCGCGTTGCAATCCCTTGCGCTGAAATCGATTCACCTAGTAGCGCAGACAAGCGATGCAAGGGAACACGACGACCTTGCCATTCCATTTCACCAGCGCTGCGCACCTGCGCAAGTTCCGAGGATGAAAGCTGCAGCATCTGCTGTACCAGCGTTGCAGGCAGCGCAACCTCGCGCGAGCCCGCCGTCACCAGCACGACATGCATGGTCACCAATGTCAGCGGCAAACTGAATATGAAACGCGTACCGGCACCGCGTTCGCTCAGAACGTTCATTTGACCACCGAGTGCGATGACTGCAGCTCGTACCGCATCCATACCAATGCCGCGCCCGGATAATTCAGTGACTGTGCTAGCCGTTGAAAAGCCCGGCTCGAAAATCAACTCGGCCAGTGCAGCCTCATCAGCTGGCGCGTCCAATGCCAACAGTCCTGCTGCAATGGCACGTTCGCGAATACGTTCATAATCCAGCCCGCGTCCATCATCACTGATTTGCAACTGCAAGGTATTGCCTTGCTGAGACAAATCCATGCGTACTCGCCCCGTAGCGGGCTTGCCCAGCGAGAGTCGTTCGGCCGCAGTTTCGATGCCATGCGCGACCGCATTGCGGACCAGATGCTCGAGTGGGCCCGTGATGCGATCCAGTACGCCGCGATCTACTTCAAGATTGCCACCATCAATTTCCATGATGACATCGCAATCTTTTTCACGCGCCGCCTGACGCAGCAAATGCTGCAGCCTTCCGCTCAGGCTAGCAAAGGGAATTGTGCGAACACGCCGCAAATCAGATTGCAATACTCGCGCATGACGTCCCTGTGTGGTGACTGTGATCGCCGCGCTATCGAGCTGACGCGAGAGCGTGCGCTGCAAGCTGCTGATGTCGGCAATGCTTTCGCTCATCATGCGTGTGAGCTCATGCAATCGCGTATAGCGATCAAATTCAAGTGGATCAAACTCTGCTGCATTACTTGGTGCGAATCCAGAAGCAATACGGGACTCTGCATGAATTTCGAGTTCACGTAATTGCGCACGCAAGCGCAATAGATTGTCCGAAAGATCCGTCACCGACTGCCTTTGCAGCTGAAATTCACTCGCCATGCGTGAGCTGCCAACCAGCAGCTCTGCACCTGACGTCGTGATGCGATCCAACAATTCTGCACGTACCCGCAGCTGCAAAGTCTGGGGAGTTCTTTCTGGCGCTGCTGCTGTGACCTCCTGACTTGTATGGGTGGCGCCCAAAACATCGACGTCGGCGGTTGCCGGTTTCAGTTCGTTCACTCGTCCGTCGTCAAGGTCTGACGATGACATCGCAGTAACCGGGACGAAGGGTTGCAGCAATTGATCCAGCGTCGTCTCAAGGGTCCGTAGTGAAGCTGCATCCGGTGGCGATTGCTGCGAGAGTTCGGTGACGGTTTGCTCCATCTGGTGCAGCTCGTCTCCAAGCTTGATTTCACCTGCCATCCGCGCACTGCCTTTGAGCGTATGCAGAATGCGTAGCATCTGCGCGGGTGCTTCAGGCTCTGAGGGCTCGACCATCCAAGTGCGCAGTTGCTGGTCAAGCTGCGGCATCAGATCGGCGGCTTCCTCGATAAAAATTTCATGTAGCTCATCCTGTATCGGATCGCGCAGCTTGTTAGTCGATGCGGATAATTCGGGTATTCCTGCTTGAAGTAGTGTGTTCGAATCAGCCTGATCTTTACTAACTAGGGACTGCGTATTCTGGGTCTGCAGATTAGATGACGCTACTGTCGTGTCTGGCATATCCGTCTGCGGCAGCAAAAGTAACGGCTCGGCATCGTCATCTTGCTGAAGCTCGAATTTAGATTCAGACTCAGATCTGGAATCGGATGCCGTTAGGGACAATGCGAGCAGCTGCTCAAGGATAGCGGGCTGAGACTGTGGCATGAGGCCGGAGGACAAATCGGCGAGCATGTGTTCAAACGTCACCAATCCCTTTCGCAAGACAGACAGCACAGGCTCAGTGATATGCCCATCGCCTGTACGCATCCCTATGAGCACCGCTTCCATAGCCAGCGCCAGCTGCCGCATCTCAGACAAGCCTACCGTGGCAGAACAGCCAGCAAGTGCATGGGCGGCATGAGCGGCAGATTCCCACTGAAAATCCTTTTTCTTCGGCTCTGCATGCAGCCAATCTCTGAGCTGCTCCAGTCGCGCCTTTGCCTCATCGAGAAAAATCGCATGCAGTCCTTGGCGGGTATCAAAGGCCGGACGTGTCGCATGATTGTCATCCTCAACACCGAAAGGCCGCGCCACCACATCCGGTGAACCACTGTCTTCGATGTCGTGAGTGCGGGGTATGCTAGCAAGCAGTAAAGACAGGCGAACAAATTTTTGTGCAAATAAATCGCGACGATAAAGATCTTTATCGCTTCCGACGTCAAAAATTATTGAGGGAAGTTGATCGCGAATTTCTTGCAGTGATTTAAGCAGCGTCTGCTCATCTAATAATGTCAGCACTGCCTGACCTTCCGAGAGACGATGATCGATGGCGACAAGTGCAGCGTCTCGCTCGGACGCCGTAGGCGCTTCGTCCATCAAACGTTCGATTTGTCGCTCGGTGGCGGCCAGGCTATCAATCAGTGCATCCCTCAGCGATGTCAGTGCCGAAGGTATTTGCAGGGAGATACACATTGTTTGCAAACTGCGCCAGCCGGGAATATCAACAGCATTACCAATGGCATCCAGATTGATGGCAATCCGCTGAGCAATGGACTGATTGTTTTTAAAACGGGTCATCAAGCCCATCAGGGTTTGCAGACCGAGCAGGCAGGCTGCTACCGCAAGAGCCTGCGTCGGATGAACTTCATTCGCAGAGAGTCTGGCTTGCAAGCGGGACAGCGCACTGGTCACGCAAGTGATCTCCGGTACGAAGCTTGCAGACTGAATCAAATTATCCAATTGCGCTGGGGTGGGTAAAGCGTTCACTCCCGGCGTATCTAACAAAGTAATCAGTGATTGAACTTCATCACGTACTGCCGCAATAGCGAGTACATCACCGGTCGCGAGCGTTGGAGTTGCTGCATGTGCTGAAGGAAGCTGCGTGAGCTGCGTGTCGAGCTCATAGGCTTGCGCGATGCAGACTGATTCTGGCGTCTGTGCGTTGGCAGTGGCAATCACATACAAGGCTTCCCGAACCAATGGTGCCGGTACCGGCGGTAGCTCAGTCGATCCGACATGACGAATTACGCGCCCCGTCGCTGCCAGTATTCTTTTTGATAGCGCGATCTCGCTGGTCTTTTCTGCCGCTATCAACCCTGTTGCAGCATGCAGCACCAGCCAGCTGGCTTTTTCCGATGCCGACTGTGCAAGGGAAGCAAGTGCTGCAATCACCTGCGTTATGCGCTGCGCCGCTTGCAGAATTTCTTCGGGCAGGTCGGAACGCAAGAAACGTAATAGCGCGCGCTCAAATTCACTGCGAGGATCGGTCAGTAGCGATTGCTCTTCCGGTACTGCAACCGAGGGCAGCATCCTGTGATCGACTTGCAGCGACAACATCGCGGACGGATGCGCATTACCGGTACGATCCCAGGCAGCGAGTGCAGTCCAGCATGAGAAAAAATTCGATATCGGCAAAGACTCCCGTGCCAGCACGCGCTCCATCGCCTCCGTCAGGGTGCTGAAAGTCTGGCTGAGCGTACCGGCCAGCTCAGCGGGAAATGATGCGGGATTTTCCGACTGCCTCGCAACGATCCGATGGGAAAGCGAAGCAATGGCGGCAAGACTGTCAACGCCCGCCACTGCAAACGCCGCTTCCACTTGCCCCAGCAGCACAGACATTGAAGCCAATGCTGTCGACGGGTCGGCATCCGTGATTGTCGCTTGTTGCAACGACTGCCCCAGCTGACGCAGGGACATTGCGAGCTCATGAAAAAGAGGCGGCAGGCAATCTGACGCTGTCAAGCTTGCTGGCGCTGGCGAATTCATCGTTGGTTTTCAGAACGTACAAATAATTCAGGCAGCAATGCGGAAACGCGCGATTGCAACTTCAAGTTCAGATGCCAGCTCGCCGAGCTCCTGCACCGATGAAGCGGTTTGCTGGGTGCCATGCCGCGTATGCTCGGTTACGGTCAGAATGCTGTCGATGTTTCGCGCGACGCCATCAGCAAGGCTTGCCTGTTCCACCGAAGAAGCCGAAATGCCGCGTATGAGTTCAGCCAGATGATGAGAAATGCGACGTATGTCTGCAAGCGCATGGCCAGCGGCATCCGACAAGCGCGTTCCCTCGACGACGCCTTGTGTGGACCGCTCCATCGCAGCGACTGCTTCATGTGCATCAGCTTGAACCGTCTTGACCAGCGTACTGATCTGGCGCACAGCATCACCGCAGCGTTCGGCCAATCGCTGAACCTCTTCGGCAACGACAGCAAAACCTCGACCAGCTTCACCCGCGGACGCAGCCTGTATCGCCGCATTCAATGCGAGCACGTGAGTCTGCTCGGTGATATCAGAAATCAAGTCGGTAATGTCGCCAATTTCGAGCGAAGAGTCGCCAAGACGTTTGATGCGCTTGGCGGTTTCTTGTATCTGTTCGCGTATCTGCTGCATCCCGCGAATTGCATTTTGTACCGCACTCTCGCCCTGCTCAGCGGCACTCACAGAGGATTGGGCGACATCGGCTGATTCACTGGCGGCACGCGAGACTTGGTGAATTTGTGCTGTCATCTGCAGTACTGCCTCACCGGTCTGTTGAATCTCATTCGACTGTCGCGCTGCAAGCGCCAGCAATTCGCTGGAAATGTTCTGCGCAGTGCCGCAAGATTTGCCAACCTGCTGTGCGGTGTGACTGACTCGCACCAGCAGATTGCGTAATTCTTCCAGGGTGAAATTGACAGAGTCGGCAATTGCGCCGGTAATATCCTCCGATACGGTGGTACGAATCAACAGATTACCCTCGGCCACCTCCTGAAGCTCATTCATCAATCTGAGAATAGCGGCCTGATTTTGCTGATTGATGGCGCGCGCAGATTCTTCTTCCTGCATTGCCTTGCGATGCTGCTGGTCAGACTGCATACGACGTGATTCTGCTTGGGCTGTGAGCTGCCGACTTTCATTAAGTAGCAAGAGCCCTAGCGCGAGTGCAAACATCAGAAACAAAAACCCGGCCGAGCCCAAGGCCCAGTGAGTCCAATTACCTTCAGTCTCCTGCGCACGATAAGCCTGCTGCAGCTCCAGCAGCCGCTCGCGCAGTGATTCGTTGTCAGCGAATACTTGCCGTTCCGCCTGCTTGGCTGCAATAAAATTTTTCAGGTTACTGAGAATACCGGCGAGTTCGCGACGATAGCTTGCGAATGCGCTCTGGAGCTCCTGCAGACGTGCGCGCGCATCCGGGTTGGCGAGTGCCGGCAGGCGCAACACCGCACTGCCCTCCATAAATCCGGTCATGATGTCCTGAAAGGTATTGGCATCTCGGCCCAGCATGAACGCCGTATCCTGATTAATACCTTCGGGTGTAAGAAATTCATTCGCATTTTTGCCAAGACGCTGCGTCAGCATGACGAGTTGCCCCGCTGCTGCAACCTCGCGTGCCGAAGCGCCTGACTGCGCACTAACAATCGCAATTTGTTCAGCGAGTTCTAGCAAAACTGGATTAAGTTTGTTAAGTGATTGCAGCGTGGTACCGAAACCTGTCAGTTCTTTTTGCAAGCTCATAAGCCGGATCGCGGAACGATCCGAGCGCTGCCAGATATCACTGATGCGGGCAACACGTTTGGAAAAATAGGTGTCGGCAACAGGTACGACTCGCCCCTGCCATTCGCCACCCGCAGATAACAGTTTGAGTGCGTCGTTAATCGCCATGCGACTTTGTTCGAGTTGGGCGAACGCTTCGGGGTTACCCTGAATAGCGTTCGGTGCCGCTTTACCGAGTCGCTGCGAATGCATGACCAAATCACCCGCAATTTGTGTGCGCACTGAGGCCTTGGCTGCTTCCTGAGAATTCAGCCAGGTGAAAACAACCAGCGCAATCAGTGACAACACAAGCCCGATCGGCATGATGCGTACAGCCAGCTTCACCGAGACATAGGCCAGCCAGGGTTGTATGAGGACGTTTTTTTTCATGCGCATGAAAAATTTCTGCCACATCGGGTTACCTTTTTTTTGTTTCAAGGAATCCGGCATTACGGAAGACATATTCGCTACAGTACTTCCGCTATGGCTCGTATCAATTTCCATGCAATGCTCCGCAAATAAATAAAAAATAAATCCGCTTCTTTAACGCGCCACCACATCGAGGAACGCGGGGTCTTCCATCAGCAGCGGCAAGTCCAGCAATCGCCAAGAGCGCGACTCGCGATCCACATAAAACGATCGTACCCAGGGAGATTCGTCTGCAGGCTTGGATTGCAAGGTGAAACCTGAAAGACTGACCAGCCCCGTCACTCGCGAGACGCGCAACGCGCAGGGCACTGCCAGCGTGTCGGACAAAATTAGTAAACGATCTGAATCTTGCGGAGGCTTGACGGGACGCCCAAGAAAGCCTGAGAGATCAATCACGCCCATGAGCCTGCCGCGACAGTTGATCAGTCCAAGAAACCAGGCGCAGGTATGCGGCACTCGCTTGATACCCTCATTCGGTATGACTTCAGCGGTATGCGCTACGTCGAGCAGGAGCTGCTGATCACCGGCTTGCACAGCGAGTCTCATCTGCTCGCTATTGCTGCCTGAACGTGCAAGGTGGGCGCGTTCTACCAGCTGCCGCTGAAATTCACGCAAAGCCTGCCGGCGTTCTTGCCGGCTGGGTGTGGGAAGTGCGTCCTGTTCAGGATGCATTTCAGTGGCGAGCCCCGCGTGCATCTCAGTTCACCGAACGTGACAGAGCCGCAATTTTTTGCAGCAGTAAACGGGTATCGACAGGCTTTACAAGATAATCGCGCGCACCCTGCCGCATACCCCAGATTCGATCGGTTTCCTGGTTTTTGCTGCTGCAAATGATGATGGGTACATGACTCGTTGCTGGATCACGCGCAATCGCGCGAGTAGTCTGAAAACCATTTTGTCCAGGCATGACCACATCCATCAATATCAGGTGAGGTGGGTTTTTTCGTATGGACTCGATGGCAATCTCGCCATTTTCTGCGGTACTGACCGAGTAGCCGTTCGCCGTCAGCAGTTCGGACAGAAAATGACGTTCAGTGGCGGAGTCATCGACAATCAGGATGTGCGTGATGGGCATATCAGTGAGAAGGCAAGAAGTTGACGAAAAAAGCCCGCATGATCATGCGGCCTCGCGCTGCGACACATGGTCGCGGACTATCTTGAGCAGACTGTCCTTGGTAAATGGTTTGGTGAGGTAGGCGGTGGCACCGGCGATGGCGCCGCGGGCGCGATCGAATAAACCGTCGCGCGATGAAAGCAGGACAACCGGCGTATCGCGATAGTCCTTGCTGTAGCGGATGAGACTGCAGGTCTGATAACCGTCGAGACGCGGCATCAGAATGTCGCAGAAAATCAGCGCTGGCCGACGTTCCACGATTTTGGACAAAGCCTCGAACCCGTCCTCGGCGAGTAGCACCGAATAACCGGATTGAGATAGAAAAATCTCGGCAGAACGCCGGATCGTACTACTGTCGTCTATGACCAGAATTTCTGGTCCAGCCTGCGCTTGCAAAGCCACCATTGCACCACCCGATGAATGCTTTCATGGAACCGGGCGCAAATGTAACAAAAAGAGCAATTAGTTAGTACATTGAAAAATCAAACTTTGCTCGATGTGGTGGTTTTGGCGACATATCTGCTGTGTTCACCGCGCATACACATGAATCTTTGATGCGCGGCGGCGCAACCAATCAGATGGCGACCATTTCAAAGTCTTCCTTGCGAGCACCGCATTCGGGACAAGTCCAGTTCATGGGCACGTCTTCCCAGCGTGTGCCAGCGGCAATACCCTCATCGGGCAAGCCAGCAGATTCGTCGTAGACCCATCCGCAGATGAGGCACATCCAGGTCTTGTATTCTTGCTCAGTTATCTTGTTGTCGCTCACAGCACAGCCCTTCAAGTAAAATGCAAAAGCCCTCTATGTTAATCCTTTCCCTGTGCAAAACCAAACTTCTCCGCTTGTAATGACCTTCGGGATCACCGATCCTGTCGGCGCGATCGGCATACAAGCTGATCTGGCTGCTGTTGCAGCGATGGGTTGTCATGGACTCTCCGTGATTACCGCGCTGGCCGTCGGTGACACGACCGGCATCGAGGATGTGCAATTCGTCGAGCCCGAATGGATCGCCGATCAGGCCCGCGTTCTGCTCGAGGATATGCCCGTCGCTGCATTCAAGGTGGGTTACCTAGGCAACATCGAAAGTGTCGCCGTCATTGCCGAGATCATGTCCGACTATCCGGAAGTGCCGCTCGTGCTAGATCCATTTTCAACAGCGCTGCCCGAACAGGAGAGCGACGAGGAGTTGCTACTCGCAATACGCCAGCTGCTGGTTCCACAAAGTACCCTGCTACTGATATCGGCCGGTGAAC
>CAMBJI010000013.1 GCA_945867725.1 Bordetella parapertussis | reverse complement strand
GAGCGAACGCGCCTTGATTGTTGAATATCGCAATGCCATTGCAGCGCTGTTGCCAACACTGAGCAGCGAGAATTTATCGCAGATGGTAGAGCTGGCCAGTGTTCCGGAAGATATCCGAGGTTATGGTCATGTGAAAGAAAGGCATTTGAAAAACGCCAAGCGGAAGGAGGCTAAACTGCTTGATGCCTTGAATCCGACAGCAAAGTCAGTGCCGGAATCGGGGCGGCACGCTGCGTGATCGCCCGCTACACCCAACGTCGCGATGACGTTGGGTGTTTTTAGTTCGCATCAATAACTACCGTCACCCCGGCGAAAGCCGGGACCCAGCGTCTTTCGCTGATGTACCAGCGGCGTATTTACGATAGCCATTCGCCCGCAATTCACACGCCGGACAAGTACCGCAGCCATGACCCCAGTCATGCAATACGCCTCGCTCACCCAGATAGCACGTGTGCGTATCAGTACGTATCAAAGTCACCAGTGGCTCGCCACCCAGATCGTGAGCCAGCTGCCAAGTCGCTGCCTTGCTTAGCCACATCAACGGTGTTTGCAGTGACAGTGAGCTTGCCATACCGAGTTGCAGCGCTGATTCGAGTGCGCGCAGACTTTCATCGCGACAGTCCGGATAACCTGAGTAATCTGTCTCGCACATACCGCCGACGATGACATCAATGCCGCGGCGGTAAGCGAGCGCTGCTGCGACGGTAATAAAAAGCAGATTGCGACCTGGCACGAAGGTATTCGGTAAACCATTCGCTTGCATCGTAATCGCCGTATCACGTGTGAGTGCGGTGTCGGAAATTTTCCCTAGCAATGACAGATCGAGCAGATGATCTTCACCCAGCCTATCATGCCATTCAGCATTCAATGTGCGCGTAGATGACAAAAGCGAGGGCCGCAGGCTGAGCTCGACCGCATGCCGCTGGCCATAGTCAAATCCCAGTGTTTCGACGCGCGTATAGCGCGACAGTGCCCAAGCCAGACAGGTCGTCGAATCCTGACCACCTGAAAAAAGCACCAGTGCTGAAGAACTCATTTCTTTGTAATTTTCTCTATCGTTTGCTCCATCGAATCGCCGTTGGGCTCGGTAAAGCGCAGACGCACCGGGAACCATTCTTGGGATGGCGCGAGCCAGATATCGATTTGTCGTCCATTCTTAACATCGTTTGGCACATAGGTCACATGCAATGTATCGACTTCACCGATATGGGTCTGTAGCCGCTGCTTGTCTTTTACCTGAAAGGTCCAGGATTCTCCGCTACGAGTGCCAGCGACAAAAAATTTCCAGCTTGAGCCGGGAACGAAACTACCCGGGCGTGTACGTGCCATCGATAACAACTGCCAGATGACGCTGAGCTGATCCTGTTCGCCGCCCTGAATTTTGTGAGCAGGAGCATCGCCAGCAAAGTTTATCTGGCCCGCACGACGATCAAAGACAACCGTCACAGGCTCCTTGCGTATGCGTTTTAGAAAAAAATTCGCCGGCACCAGTCCGCTACGATCAATGGCGCCCTCGCTTTTTTCTAGTAATAGCTGACCGAATAAATGGGTGGAAGTATCAAAACTCAATCGATATTGTTTTGCATCGACTTGCCAATCGATTTGTCCGTTGCCCTCGACTGAGAGTCCTTTGATGTCAGCGATCAGTCGGTATTGCAACTGACTCGATGGTGGTGGATTACCCGTCATCTTTTCTTGTGCATTTGTCAGACTCAAACTCAAACTTAACAGTGCCCCTGCCGCCAGCATCGGAAATTTTTTCAGACTGCACATCATATTTTTTCTTTCACTGAGAGCGTAGGTATCTTGGGATTCATTTTTTTTCAATTTTCGACAAGGTTAACCCAAGCGATGTTCCCTTTCGGTCGACATACATGATTTTCACTGGGTACCATTCCTGCTCGGGTGCAACCCAGACCTCGAGCTGGTAGTCGGTGCCACCGTCGGGTCTCACCAAGCTCATATGCCAAGCATTGGTTCGGCTTTGCCCCAGCGCGATCGGTTCAGTGCCATGCACCGTCACACGCCATGGATCGGCGGTGCGGCTACCGGCAATGACCAGATCGAATGACAAGCCTGCTTGCAGTTTCTCAGGATTGCCGCGCGCCAGACCGGCCAGCTGCCAGAACACGCTGCCACGATCCTGTTCACCACCCTTAACGGGGTAGTTGTTGGTAGAAGCCGAGAAACTGATCGTCTGGCGATCGCGATGAAAATGCGTATTGGTGGATGACTTTCCCAGACGCTTTTCTGTATAAAGCTCTGGCAGGATACCCACCTCGCTGAGACGACCTTCGCTGCGATAGCTGAGCACCGATAAAAACAATACCGATGCTTCACCGGTGATCGAGTACTGTCGACCGTCCTGTGTCCACTTCACTAGACCCCGACCCTCGACCTTGCTACTGCCTTTGATTGCGACCGCGTCATAGCTGAGATCAGCGGAGGGCGGCAGGCTGACGCGCGAAAACAAGGGTGGTGTATCGGTAGTGGCTGCTGATGCGGAAGTTGCCGTGGTTGGTACATCCGTGCGCGCATCCGTTCGTGTGGAATTCGTACTCGGCGGTGATGGCGATGGTGTCGGTTCCGGTGTCGTGGTGGTGGCCGTCGCCGTCGCCGTCTCTTCACTTACAGTTTCGGCGGGTGTTGCCATGGGATCCGGCGTGGCAACCTGTGGCCCGGTGACGACGGGGGCTGCAGGGGCTGCAGTCTCGCGCTCGCTCGGCGGTGGGCTTGTCGCCGGAGCCTCGGGCAGGAGCGGTGGTGATTTTTCAGGGCTGGGCAACGGGGGTGGTGGCTGGCGTGGTGTTGATTCCGGGGGTTGGAGTCTTGTCGTCGCTTGCAGCGTGACCTGAATCACATCTTCCTCATCATCAAGCAGCGATACCAGTGCCAGACTGTCTTTTGCCCATTGAATAATGAACAGATGCGCCAGCAAAGAGAGAAGAAGAACCAGCAGCACGAATCCGGCTTTTCGACCGGATGGCAGGAGCGAGTAAGGGAATGGGTCACGCACGGACATCTTCCTAGTTTACCGGTGTCAAATTGAGTGTGCTTGTTTGATTTAGCGCCGCAGAGACTCATTCGAGTCCGGTCATTATGATCCGATCTGTTACTCTTTTGCTGAACAGGATGGCATCAGCCATTCAGATGATACCGCTTGGGGAGATACGTAATGTCCAGTAATGGCATGGATGGTTTGCCGGGAGCCGGCGCGATGAACGATACCCTTGAATTCGTGCGCAATATGTGGGGTGCAATGAAGATACCTGGCATGGCCATGCCATCGATGTCACCCGACGACATCAACAAACAGATTACCGATCTCAAGGCTGTCGAGTCCTGGTTGCAAATGAACATGAACATGTTACGCACCACAATACAGACGCTGGAAGTCCAGAGCGCTACCCTGTCTGCGATTCAGACGATGGGCCAGAGTTTTTCGCATGCAGGTACCAGCCGACCCACGGCGGAGAGCAAGCCGGAGTTCGAGTCGAAATTTGAGTCGCCCTTTGAAAAATCTGCTGATAAGACGGACAAATCTGACTCAGGAATGCCAGACGCAGCGGCAATCACAGCCCAGTTCGCCAACTCGGCTATGTGGTGGAACACGGTACAGGATCAGTTTGCTCAGGCAGTCAATCAGGTCGTGACGCCGGCGAAGAAAACTGCCAGTAAGAAAACGGCCAGCAAGAAAACTGCGGCAAAAAAGAAGGCAACAGGGACGGCAAAAAAAACAAGCGCTTCGCGTAGTGCGAAAAAACCCAAGATGTAAACGATTCAGTTTCCCACCAAGGATAAGCGCGGCGATCATGCAAACAGGGCGTCCGGCGTTAGCCGGCCTAGTTTGATCGAAGTACTTATTTGCGCGCCAGTCGTTTCAAGCCGCGCATTACAGAACCCAGCAACGGCAGTTTTTCGTAGAGCTCCTCTGCGGCGTCCCAGTAATCGCGATGGAAGTTTGCCTTGCCGTCGGAGCCGAAGCGAAGATGCGTGGCGCCTCGTATGCATTGCTCTGCCGTAGAAAAGCGTTTCATGCGAAATAGAAAATCCCAGGTCAGGAATGCCTGATCGCCTTGCAGTACGTGATTTGTCACGACAAAACGCGGACTATCGACTTGTTTAAACATGTGCGAAAAAATATGCACAACTTCAGGCAGCCCGCGCACCTCATTGAAGGGATCCTTGAAAAATACATCTTCGGTATACACCTTGGCTAACTGGTCGATGTTGCCCGCCTCAATCGTTTCAAAAAAAAGGATCAGGTTTTTCAGGTCGTCTTCGTGATTCATAGACCGGTCACTTTGTGAATCAGTGAAAAATACCAGCGATACGGTAGCAGCCGCGCCACCCTCAGCCAGTTGGTAAAGCCTTTGGGGAAGTGAATATGGAAGACACCTTTTTCCATTCCCGTGATAATTTCCTGAGCGGCGCGCTGCGCACTGATCAGGCCCGGCATAACAAAGTCATTGTTTGCTGTCGCCGGTGTGGCAACGAAACCCGGATTGATCATGTACACCGCGTGCCCGCGCGGATGCAAATCAAAGTACAGTGATTCGCACAGATTGATCAGCGCCGCCTTGGTCGGTCCATATACCAACGCCTTGGGTAAACCCGAATAGCCAGCGACCGATGAAACGATGCCGATCCCGCCACCGCCGTTTTTCTGATCGAGCAAAATCGGCAGCATCGCATCAATGCAGTGAAACACGCCGCGAAGATTGACATCGAGGAGTTGATTCACGACCCCCATATCAAAGGTATCGACACGCATTTCATTGTAGGCGCCGGCCACAATTAGCATCAGATCCAGTCCACCCCATTGGGCGAGCAGCTGATCGCGCGCCGCCATGACCTGCGCATGCTCTGTCACATCCAGTGGCAGTACCAGTGCTTGTGGATGCTTATCCGCTATTTGTTGCAGCGTGTCCGCTTTGCGCGCCGAGATCGCGACGTGCGCGCCTTTCTCGAGCAGCAGCTTGGCCGTCTCCGCACCGATGCCGGTCGATGCACCAATGATCCACACTCGCGCGCCGCGCCAGTCCCGGATGCGCCGATTCATCCCGCGGTCTGCCGTTTCATACAGCGTCGTCTGCGTGTCGCGCACCGGCCGTGCGTGCGGAGCTTGCGTCATCACTGCGGCCTTTTTCGAAATGACAGGGTGACTTCACCCAGCCGTATGCCAAATTTGCTCATGACCGCGCGGTTGAGCATCACGTTCTCATCCATCTGATACATCCAGTCATCGAAATTGACGTGATAAACCTTGCCATCCACGGGGAGCGCCAGCACATACTTCCAGTTGAGTGTATTGCCACCGACCTTGCCATCGGCCTCACCGATCACATCACCTGCGGTGCCGATGTAGCGGTTCTCGCCCACTTTCTTGAGCGTCCATACGCGTTTTTGTGTGGTGCCATCCGAGTAGGTGAAATCTTCATCCAGTGTGCCCGTGTCGCCATCCCAGGTGCAATGCATCACCACGGTGAAGCGCTTGATGACTTTGCCCGAGCGGTCCTGGAACATGCCCCAGGCATCTACGGTACCGTTGAAATAGGTTTTCAGGTCGAGCGCCGGCTGCTCGCCAGCGTAATCAGCGGGCGTCATTGTTGCTCCGCAGCCAGCCACTGAGATTGCCAGCGCAAGGCTGATTGATCGTATCCATGCATTCACAATCTATCTCCATAGTTTTCATTTTGATGTTATCCCGCGTTTTATTTCACATCCCAGTTTCATACTTGCTTTAGCGGTGAGCGCCACAACAGCAAGCCCGCACACAATTTCAGTCCACACGGCAGTAACGCATACCCTATCAACAGTGCACGTAATCCTTCTTCACTTGCATGACCGGGCGCATACCCAAGCCAGTCCAGCAAGGGCAATGAGATTCCCGCAGCCAGCGCTAGATTGAGCTTGGTCATCCAGCTCCAAAGCCCAAAGTACGCGCCCTCGCGTTGGCCGCTATGCCCTGCCGCGCCGATCACACCGGCCAGCAAGGCGGGCGGTAACGCCAGATCTGCACCCAACGCTGCGCCAGACAGCACACAAATCACAGCAAACGACACCAGCGCGCCACTCTCAAGCTGTGCCGTCCACACGAAAGCACTCACGGCAAGCAGCATGCCTATCAGCCAGGCACTGGCTTCACCGACCCGTGAGGCCAGCTTCGCCCACGCGGGTAATGCCAGTGCGGCGGCAAAAAAATACAGCACCAGAAACAAGCCGGCATATTCCGGCAGTTGCAGTCCATCTGATGCAAAAAACATGAACAGCGTCGCGGGTATCGCAGCCGCAATCCCATTGACGGCGAACACGGCAAGCAGCCAGCGAAACTGCCGGTCACGCAAGGGCAGCAGGACCGAGTGTGCTGGTGCATCCTCTGCCGTACGCATCAGCGCGCGCGGCGCAAAGCGCAGCAGCACAAAAGCCGTGACCGCCAGCAGCACAATAAAAACCACCGTCAAGCCTGCCATGCCGATCACCATCGGTAGTGCTGCCGCCATCACCACACCCGCCAGTGCGCAGGCTTCACGCGTTGCTGTCAATCGCGCCCGTTCGCCGCGCTGCTGCGTGAGGCTCGCACCCCAGCTGTTATGTGCAATCGTTGCCATGCTGAAGCCGACGTAAACCACCAGCAAGCTCAAACCAAACCACAGATACAATTGATCCGTCGACATCAGTGGCGGATGAAACAGCGCCAGATAACCGACGCTCAGCGGCACCAGTGACATCAACACAAAGCCGGTATGACCCCGCGTCACCGCCGCTCTGTCCATCCAGCCACCCAGCGCAGGATCAATAAATGCGTCAAATAATCGCGCTGCCAGCAACAGGCTGCCCACGGCGGTCAGTGACAACCCCAGCGTGCCCGCATACAACTGCGGCACCATCACATACACAGGCAGCGCCAGCAGCGAGAGTGGCAGTCCGAACAAGCCGTAGGCAAGCAAATCTCTGAAGGAGAATGTCATTCGGAATTTCTCTGTTTAATCAACGTAGCTAATCAAGGTAGCATCCAGTCATTTCGTGCCCAGCAAAAGCTGACGCAATTTTGGTGCAGTGGTTTTAGGGTGTAACCAGATACCAAAAAATGCGGGACCGAATTCGGGATCATCAATTGCACCGATTAGTTTGCCATCTAAGAAAAAGCGAGATGCTTGTTCGGGGATGAAAATGCCGGTCAGCTTATGGCCTTCGTCCACATTCGGAAATAATTTTTTCATCCCCGCCAGCCACTGATCGTGCTGTGCATTGGTGCCGAGACCCAGTTTTTTGATTTCATCAATGCTGGCGATGGCAATATCTTCGCCATCTAATTTTCGGGTGTACTCGAGCTCAAGGGCAAAACTGCTGGTGGGCCATCCCGTTGCGGTAACTTTTGCTTTGTCACCCCACAGTCGCGCCTTGTAGACACTCAGTCCAAACCATCGATACATGCCCTGCCCGACCAGCGTCGTCTCGGGAAGTACTTGCCGCACATAGCCGGGTGATGGCTGGCCGTGCGCCGCCATAGGTAGCAGGAATGCGACCAGCGCCAGAAGAAGAATTCGTTGGTATGTCGCTGTCATCACTGTTTCTGTAGCGTGAACTGAAACAGATCGATACTGCCGGCACGGAATCCTGCTTCACAGTACGACAAGTAAAAACGCCATGTTTGAATGAAGGCAGCATCAAAGCCCTGCGCTGTTACTTCGGGCAGAGTTTCCATGAAGGCCGCATGCCATAGTTCGAGTGTGCGTGCATAATCAAGACCGAAGGCGTGTTCATTAACCACTTTCAGGCCATGACGTTCTGCGTGAGCGCGAAACACTGACGGCGACGGCAGCATGCCGCCGGGGAAAATATATTGCTGAATGAAGTCAGTGCCTTTGCGATAGCGCTCGAATAGCGCATCATCGATCGTAATGGTTTGTATGCAGGCGCGGCCGCCGGTTTTCAGTCGCTTTGCCACACACTCGAAGTAACTGTCCCAATAGGATTCTCCGACAGCCTCGAACATTTCGATTGATGCAATGGCATCAAATTCACCTTCAGCATCGCGATAATCTTGCAGCCTCAGTTCGGTCTGTTCGGCCAGTCCGGCAGTTTGCAAGCGTTGCCGTGCGAACTCCAGTTGTTCGGTTGATAGCGTTAGACCCGTGAGGTGTACACCGCGGTTCGCAGCAAGCTCGGCAAAGCCGCCCCAGCCGCAACCAATTTCCAGAATACGGCTGCCGGCACTCACTTGCAGTTCGTCATAGATACGTTCGTACTTGGCCGTTTGCGCTTCCTGTAGTGTCGCTTGCGGATTAGCAAACAGAGCGCTTGAATACGTCATCGACGGATCCAGCCACAGTCGGTAAAAGCGATTGCCGATATCGTAGTGCGCGTGAATATTACGACGACTACCGGAACGCGAATTGCGGTTGAAGAGGTGGCGAATACGGTAGACCAGACTGCCCCACCAAGTGCCATAAATGGCCGTCTCAAGAGCGTTGCGGTTCTCGGTAAACAGCATAAGGAGGCGCGTCAGGTCATCGGTATGCCATTGCTGGCTGATGAAGCTTTCGGCAAATCCGATGTCGCCCGATTTCATCACGGCGGCGCAGGGCTCCCAGCTCTCGAGTGTCAGATTGACGGGCTTACTGTCATCACCGAAATGCAGCACATTGCCGTCCGGGCACTTCAGCCGCAGTGATCCATGCTGGAGTCGACGCAACATTTGGAGCACGATGCGCGCTTGTGTTGGCAGCGTGGCAGATTGAAGATAGCTGCCAGCAATTTCATCATTGAGGGCGGGTGAGGGAGCGTGTGGTTTATTCATCGGCTCAACGGAGAAGTGGGTGGCAAGGGTTTGCTGAAGAATGGCACGCGTTTGAAGAAGAGTCGTAATGCTTGCCAGTGAATGCGGGCAATCACGCCGAAGGTCATTAGCGGATGACGCAGACAGGCTTCGGTGGCGCTGGCATTGGAGAGTTGTGATAGCACGCCAGAGACGCTGGTGAGCAACAACGGACCTTCGTCGTCCTCATAGTCAATGCGCGCCACGATACGTTCGATAGCTTTGCCTTCGACGGTTTGCGTGGTGCGCATGAAACGAAAGCGATAACTGCCCTCGACGGGGCAAAATGGCGATACATGAAATACTTTTTTCGCAGTCAGCGATACGCCCCAGGGCATCACGCCGCCGGTATCAAGTAAATAGCAATGACGCTCGCCGAAGGTGTTGTTCACCTCGCAGACAATCGCACGCAATTCGCCATTGCTTCGGTGGCAATACCAGAATGAGACTGGATTGAATACATAGCCCAGTACCCGAGGGAAGGTTTGCAACCAGATCTCGCCATCGGCATCATCGACTCGCTCGCTTTTGAGCAATTGGTCTATCCACTGCAACAGAGGTGCTTTGCCATCACCATGATCGCGATCGTAAAAGGACATGAGATTGAAGCGATTGCGTGAACATAAACGACTGGGCAGTGCTGCATCACCCAGCGAACGCAGCGGCAACATCAGTGTGAACACACCATAGCTGAATGTATTTTTTGCCGGACGCAGGCGACTGTGTCTTACTTGACCCATACTCAACAACGCCTGCTTGGGCAGCCTGTCCATTACCGCCTCCGTCACGCAGCGCGGCGCGCTTGCTGTTGCGCCTGTTGTTCGATGGCGCTGGCGACTGACAGGCCAGATTTGAGGCCATCTTCATGGAAGCCGTAGCCCGTCCACGCGCCTGCGAACCAGGTGTTGCGCTGACCCTGAATGCCAGGCAGTGCCTGTTGTGCGGCAATAGCCGCGCTGTCAAATACGGGATGGGCATAATCAAAGCGGCCCATCACACTCGCAGGATCCGGTTCGGATAGAGGATTGAGTGACACGATCACCGGAGTCTTGCATGGCAGTGGTTGCAGCATATTCAGCAGGTAGTGCACGCAAACGCGTGGCTCTTGTGTGCCGGCACTTTCGTAGTTCCAGGCCGACCAGGCTGATTGGCGCGCGGGCAGACAGCTGGCGTCAGTGTGAAGTACCGCGTGGTTGGGCTGATAGCCGACGGCAGAAAGAATTTTTCTCTCATCGTCGCTGGCGTCGCTGAGCAGTGCAAGACTTTGGTCGCTGTGGCAAGCAAGCACGACCTGATCGTACATGAGACTGCCCATGGCGGAATCCACTTTCACTTGTCTCTGTGTGCCGAGATCGACACGCGATAGAGATTTGACCGGTGTCTTGAGGTATTTGTTCGTGATTTCTTTGAGTAGTTGAACCACATAATGCCGCGCGCCCCCAGTGACGGTGTGCCATTGCGGCCGATTGCTCACCTGAATCAATCCATGGTTCTGGCAAAAGCGCACGAAAGTTGCAAGTGGAAAAGCGAGCATCTGTTCGGTAGGACAAGACCAGATGCATCCCGCCATGGGTAACAAATACCAGTCGCGGAATTCCGTGCTGTACTGGCGCTGAACAAGAAAATCACCGAGGGGCATGTCATCCATCGTGCGATCACTTTGTGCCATCTGTGTTGTTTCGCGATTGAACCGCAGAATGTCTCGGATCATTCGCAGGAAGCGCGGATTAAACAGATTGCGCCTTTGCGCGAACACGGTATTGAGATTGGCGCCGGCCCATTCAAGTGTGCGCGCGCCAGGCTGATCCGAGAGCGGCAGTTTGCACGAGAAGGACATGTCGCTGGCTGAGGTATGGACTTTGATATCGTCAAACAGCCGCACCAGATTCGGATAAGTGCGGTGATTAAAAACAAGAAAGCCGGTGTCCACACCAAAGGTTTTACCGTCGACGGTGACATCGACCGTGTTCGTGTGACCGCCAAAATAATCGCCGGCTTCGTATAACGATACTTCGTGTCCCGCGCGTGACAGCTGCCACGCCGCTGAAAGTCCGGAGATTCCGGAGCCAATCACTGCGATCTTCATAGTTTTGATATCCCGCATGAATAAAAAGGCTGTGACGCCCGTCAGGGAGAATACGGGTTAGGGGAAGATCGCCCCGACATGCCACCAGCATGCGCTGGGAGGCATCACAGCGAAAACCGTTTCGGATGCCGTGCATCCGCATTACTTGGAAACTATCTCGTTAAGTTGATGGCGAGGCCGCAGTACCGCTGTCAGTACAGACGAACACTAAGCTGGGCCACCACCGCAAGGGGCCTAACGGGATAGGTTCTTAATTCGAGGCGAGCGCCTTTTCGATTGCGGCCTGCATTGTTTTGTTACTCGGCCCCGTGGTGCTGCCGTAATGGCTGACCAACTTGCCTTCGCGATCGATCAGGTATTTGTTGAAATTCCAGCTCGGCGCTTTGCCACTCGTTTTGATCAGCGCCGCAAACAGCGGGTGGGCTTCTTTGCCCTTGACCGCAGTTTTCGAAAACATCGGAAACTTCACGCCATAGGTGTTGTAGCAAAACTCGGCGATTTCCTTGCTGTTGCCAGGCTCCTGACTGAAATCATTTGACGGAAAGCCAAGAATCACCAGCCCTTTGTCTTTGTAGGTCGCGTACAGTTTTTCCAACCCTTCGTATTGCGAAGTAAAGCCGCAATAGCTTGCCGTGTTGACGACCAGCGTGACCTTGCCGGCGTACTGGCAAAGGTTTTGTGGCGAATCGTCCTGCAGACGGGTGTGCTTGAAGTTCAGCAAGGCAGGGCATTCACTCGCCAGACTAGTGCGCGGCATAAAGGCCAGCAGTGTCATCAGGCTCAGAAAGCTGATCACTACCCACCACGTTCTTGGTATTGCGCGTATCTTTAGATGGGTCATTGTCGGAATACCATAAAGTTTTAATTTAAACTGCTGGGTTATTCTAGCGTATTCACGGAAATCATGTGTCTGCGCGTAAGCTTGTTCTTGAGGAAGTTCGCCCTAAATTAGAACGCAAATTTTTGTGGCTGAAAAGACGGCATCAAGCTTTTTTCAGGTTCTTTTATTGCCCAGCTGGGCTGGCGATCAACAGAGCGGGAATGTGGTCAGCGCCCCCCGGAATGTTTTCTAAAAAGCAAATCGCCCAAAGTTTTATGGGCTAGTTCGAAATGGAATATTTCAAAGTGACAACTTCTTTGCCCCGTTTATGCGCCATTTGATCCTTGTCCTTGGCGACCAATTGAGTTTTACCAGCCCGGTATTCGAGGACTTCGATCCCGCACAGGATGCCGTGCTGATGATCGAGGCGCCCGGCGAGGCAAAGGCAGTTTGGTCGCACAAGGCGCGCATCGCCCTGTTTTTGTCAGCGATGCGGCATTTCGCCAATGGCGTAGCCGCTCGTGGCTGGCCGCTCCACTATGTGCAGATCGATGATCCGATTGATGCCGGATTCGATGAACGTCTGCGGCAGGCCTTGCACCACCATCGACCTCAGGTCCTGCGGCTGGCCGAGCCCGGCGAGTGGCGCATGTTGCAGCAAATACAAAATGTGGTTCGTGATGAGGGTGTGGTCATGCATCTGCTCGATGACACGCACTTTCTTTGCAGTCGTACTGAATTTGCCGATTGGGCGCGTGGCAAGAAAGAGCTGCGCATGGAATTTTTTTATCGCGTGATGCGGAAAAAATTCGGCGTCATGATGGACGGCGCCGAACCGGCCGGCGGTCAATGGAATTTCGACGCCGAGAACCGCAGCGCCTATCCCAAGCGCACCGGTCCCGGCGTGATACCGCCGCCCGCCGCTTTTGCGCCCGATGCCGTGACGCTGCAAGTGATCGCCTTGGTGGAAAAGCTTTTTCCCGATCACCCCGGTTCGCTTGCGCAGTTTGCTTGGCCGGTCACGCGAGAGCAGGGACTGGAAGCTTTGGCGCGTTTCATTGATCAGCGCTTGAGCAAGTTCGGTGATTATCAGGATGCGATGTGGACCGACACCCCGCTGGGCTGGCACTCCCTACTATCGACAGCGCTTAATTTGCATTTGCTCGATCCGCGTGAGGTCATTGCGGCGGCAGAGCAGGCCTGGCGGCGGGGGCACGTCACTATCGAAAGCGCAGAGGGTTTCATACGCCAGATACTCGGCTGGCGTGAGTTCATCCGGGGTGTGTACTGGACCGACATGCCAGGGATGGCCAAGGCAAACCACTATGATCACCAGCGCGATCTGCCCGACTGGTTTTGGAACGGCCAGACCGGCATGGCGTGCGTACGTGACAGCCTGAAGCAAACGCTGGAGCTCGGTTACGCGCATCACATTCAGCGGCTGATGGTGACCGGCAATTTTGCCCTGCTTGCGGGCTTGTCGCCGCAGCAGGTCTGCGACTGGTATCTGGCGATTTATGTCGACGCGATTGAATGGGTCGAGCTGCCGAACACGGCGGGCATGGCCTTGCACGCCTGCGGACCGCGGTTCACCAGTAAGCCGTATGTGGCCAGCGGCGCTTACATTAACCGGCAAAGTAATTATTGTTCGGGTTGTCGTTATGATCCCGCGCAGCGCACTGGCGACACCGCCTGCCCATTCACAACCTTGTATTGGAACTTCATCGACAAGCACGAGGCCACCCTCTCAGTTAATCCAAGGACGGCGCTGATGGCGAAAAATCTCCAAAGGCTTGAAGCAGCCGAGCGGGAGGCGATCCGGATTCGGGCCGGACAAATGCTGGCTGGATTGAATAAATTGTGAGTTTGTGCTGCTGGCAACCTAATTGATGCGTCGATTGGGGCATCAATAAAACGGTCATACTTTGTTGGTAGAATCCAAGGAGACCATTCATGCAGAAAGCTCAACAAATGCTGTACCCCGAACTTTTCCGCTCCCTTGAGCAGGTCCGCTGGAACATGGAAACCGATATTTCATGGGCCGACTTCGATCCTGCACGGCTTTCTGACGAGCAGGCGCAGACCATACGTATGAATGCGATCACCGAGTGGTCTGCCTTGCCCGCGACTGAAATGTTTTTGCGCGACAACCGCAATGACAGCGATTTTTCTGCCTTCATGTCCGTCTGGTTTTTCGAAGAGCAAAAGCATTCGCTGGTATTGATGGAATATTTGCGCCGCTTCCGTCCCGAGTTGGTGCCGACCGAAGAGGAGCTGCATAACGTACGCTTCGAATTCGATCCTGCGCCACCGCTGGAAACCCTGATGCTGCATTTTTGCGGCGAGATACGACTCAATCATTGGTACCGCTGTGCTGCTGACTGGCATACCGAGCCGGTCATCAAGCAAATTTACAAGATCATCAGTCAGGACGAGGCGCGGCACGGTGGCGCTTACTTGCGCTATATGAAAAAAGCGCTGGCAGAGGCTGGGGATAATGCGCGTGTCGCCTTCGCAAAAATTGGTGTATTGATGGCTTCAGCCCGCCGCACCGACAAGCCACTGCATCCCACCAATCTTCATGTGAATCAAGCGCTGTACCCGAATGATACGGTGCAGAGTCGCCTGCCAGATCCCGACTGGCTTGAAGCGTGGTTGGATCACCAGATTCATTTTGACGACGTGTGGGAAAAGAAAGTCGTTGACCGGATTTTGCACAACCTCTCTTTGCTGTTCGAACGTAGCTTCGGATCAGTTCAGGAGCTCAATCGCTACCGTAAGGAAGCGATTGCCCGTCTCGCGCCGCAGGCGAAGGCCTCGGCCTGATCAGTGGCGGCCTCCGTGGTAAGTAGTTACCGGGGCTTCGCCACAAGGCGCGGCGTTATTTGAAGTCTCCGTGAGCGTCAGGTCGGCTGTGAATTGGTGGTTCACTACGACGATACCGTTCCTGCACTACACTTCACGCTAACCTGGATCGCGCGCCCATGCGCACACTTGAGACCACACGAGGAAAGCCCATGAAACGCAGAACCCTGATGCAGGCATTAGTGATCGGTCTGGTGGCGCCTAGCCTCGCGCGCGCCGAAAAGAAAACGCAGATTGACGTGTTCAAAACATCCAGTTGCAGCTGTTGTATTGACTGGATCAGCCATCTCGAGCAAAACGGTTTCGAGGTAATTGCACATAACGTACCTAAAACCGGGCCATACAGGCTGCGTTTTGGCGTACCACCCGACATGGCATCGTGTCACACAGCCATGGTTGATGGGTACGCGCTGGAAGGTCACGTACCTGCGCAGGAAATTCGTCGTTTGCTTACCGAGCGTCCGAAAGGCCTTGGTTTGGCGGTGCCTGGCATGCCCGTGGGTAGTCCGGGCATGGAGGTCGAGGGAACACGCCGAGATGCGTTTGATGTGATCTTGTTCGGCGAAGAGGGCAGTCGCAAGGTCTATCAGCACTACGACGCGCGCTCCTGAAAGATTGAAACTCTGCCTCCGTCGTTAGGGTAGCTGATCTAAAGTCTGTTGGCGACCTGAAATGCCGGGTGCTCAAGTTCGCGTTCTGCCACCGAATAATCTGTGTAGCCATTTTCTGTAGCACTGGTCTGTGGTGTCACGCACACATTCCTGA
>CAMBJI010000012.1 GCA_945867725.1 Bordetella parapertussis | reverse complement strand
GGGCAAGCGCACACCGGAGTTCGCAATTTTTGACCCGGGCTACTTCATGTTTGGTAACAATCGCTTCCGCGATGATAAGGAAGGCGGACATGGTCGCGTGGACATGTACAAATCAATTGTTCAGTCCTGCAATACTTACTACTACGTGCTTGCCAATGATCTGGGCATCGATGCAATTCATGATTTCATGAAGCCTTTCGGTTTTGGCCAGCTGACGGGCATTGATCTGGAAAACGAGCGTCGAGGCGTTTTACCATCGCAAGAGTGGAAACGTAACGCTTACAAGCGCCTCGAATTACAAAAATGGTACGCAGGCGAAACGATTTCGGTGGGTATCGGGCAGGGTTATAACTCGTTCACACCGCTGCAGCTGGCGCATGCGGTTTCCAACTTAAGCAACAATGGCGTCGTCATGAAACCGCATCTGGTCAAAATGATCGAGAGCGGCACAACCAAATCAAGAAAACTGACCGTACCCAAGGAGAGCTATCGTATCCCGCTCAAGCCGGAAAACATCGAGGTGATCAAGCAGGCGATGATCGGTGTGACCAAAGAGGGGACGTCGGCAAGATCGTTCGCGAACGCGCCCTATAGCTCGGGCGGTAAAACAGGTACGGCGCAGGCTGCAGCGATGAGCAAGAACGTGAAATACGACGCCAGCAAGATTGCGGAAAGACTGCGCGACCATTCGCTTTATATTGCTTTTGCGCCGGCAGATAAACCCAAGATTGCGTTGGCCGTGATTGTGGAAAACGCGGGCTTCGGCGCTGCCGCTGCCGCGCCGATTGCACGCATGGCGATGGATTACTATTTGACGGGCAAGCGGCCGGATGAGCCGCCGCCCAAGCCTAAAACTAAAGATGCGACGTCGGCTGAAGTGACCCAGGCCCCCAAGCCTGCATCACCCACGCAAACCCCGCCAAGCGCACCAATTGCACCAATTGCGCCAGCAGCCAAGACCTCACCCGGGAGAGCCAATTGATCTCATTCGCGGATAACAGTCGGTTTCAGGTAATCAGTCAGGTTCGGCGCCGCTTTTTCATTTTCGATCGTTCGCTGACGATTATTCTCGGCCTGATTCTTTTTTTGGGATGCATGGCAGTGTTCTCGGCGGGTATGGATTTTCCCGGACGTTTTGAGGGACATCTGCGCAATATCGCCGTGGGTATCGCCGTGATGTGGGTTGCTGCGATGATCCCGCCACAAACTCTTATGCGTTTTGCTGTGCCGATCTACCTAGTGGGTGTCGCCTTGCTAGTCGCAGTCGCACTATTTGGCGTAATCAAGAACGGCGCGCGGCGCTGGGTCAATATAGGCTTCGTCATTCAGCCCTCGGAAATCATGAAGCTTGCATTGCCTTTGATGCTGGCCTTGTACTTTCAGAAACGCGAGGGCATGATTCGCTGGCGCGATTTTCTTTTTGCCGGCGTTCTGCTTGCTATCCCTGTCGCTCTGATTTTGCGTCAGCCCGATCTGGGTACCTCCTTGCTTGTGACCTCGGCAGGATTTTTTGTGATCTTTCTCGCCGGCTTGTCCTGGCGTCTGATCATTGGCTTGGTCATCGCTGGCCTTTCTAGTTTGCCGCTGGTCTGGACACTGCTGCATGATTATCAGCGCAATCGGGTCATGACGCTGCTTGATCCTACTTCGGATCCCTTGGGCAAAGGTTTTCACATCATTCAGTCCACCATTGCGATCGGTTCTGGCGGACTGATTGGCAAGGGATGGCTCAACGGCACACAGTCTCATCTGGAATTCATTCCTGAACGCACAACCGACTTTATTTTTGCAGTGTTCTCCGAAGAATTCGGATTGCTGGGCAATGGCGTCTTGCTGGTGTTGTACCTGTTGCTGATTGGCCGTGGACTGATCATCTCTGCGAATGCACCCACACTTTTTTCACGTCTGCTGGCAGGCACTCTGACTTTATCGATATTCGTTTATGTGTTTGTGAATATGGGGATGGTCAGCGGAATTTTGCCAGTCGTCGGTGTGCCACTACCCTTCGTGAGCTATGGCGGCACGGCCTTTGTCACGCTCAGTCTAGGTGTGGGTACGCTGATGAGTATTCAGCGGCATCGCAAACTAGTACAAACCTGATTTGCTCGTGTACGGCGCTTCCGGTTTTATGAGTCCTTTGTACCGGTGCGGGTATTACAGCGGGTTAGTCCTGTGCGCAACGACTTTATTCAGTAGTTGTACCACCATCGATCTGTCGGAACCACGCGAGTCCGATCGCAGGGCACCCGTGACCCGGCGGTCTCTACCGAGCAAGAGTACGACCGCGCCGTCAGCTAATGCGACGACTGATTCTGCCCCACCCGTTTCCCAATCACCTTCTACGTCCGCTAACAAAAAATCTGGTGGCTACTATCTCGATGATGGGCCAGATGATCGTATTCCTGAAGGGTTACTCGATACGCCTGACGCAGAGCCGCGTATTGAGCCCTATGCAAAGGGTCCAAGCCGACCCTATACGATTTTCGATCAGAGCTATGTGCCCATCACCGACAATCGTCCGTTCCTGCAACGCGGCATAGGCAGTTGGTATGGAAAAAAATTTCATGGGCAGCGCACGGCATCCGGTGAAATCTACGATATGTACAAAATGACGGCAGCGCATCCGACGCTGCCTATACCATCCTATGCACGCGTCACTAATCTGCGCAATGGGAAAAAAGTCATCGTTCGGGTTAATGATCGCGGCCCATTTCATTCTTCACGCATCATCGATCTCTCTTACACTGCCGCGCTCAAGCTTGGTTATGTACAAAATGGCAGCTCGGAGTTAGAAGTCGAGCGACTGCTGCCAGAAGAAATCAAGCGCATGCAAGCCTCGCGACGCGCAGACGAAAGTCTTGCGGCTAAGCCCGTTGCTGTAGATGAAATCGATGCAATGGCCCGCCCCGTGAATGCTCCGGCGTCTTCTGCGGTGGCTGTGGAGGCCGGTGGATTTTTCTTGCAGTTCGGCGCTTTCTCGCAAGCGCAGAACGCCGCATCCCTGCGTGAACGTTTGCTCTCCACATGGCCTGAGAATTTGCCACGGCCGGAGGTCGTGCAAAGTCAGGGTCTATATCGTTTGCACAGCGGCCCCTTCAATACGCGCGAGCTGGCCGACCGTGCTGCTCAGGCGCTGAAATCATCGGCGCAGCTGCAGACCACGATTGTGCAGAAATAGATCAGGTAGATCGGTCCGTCCGAGTGAGTGCTATTTCGTAGAGCTGATTTTTCTTCACACCGGTAATACGCGACGTCAGCGCCGCTGCCTGACTGACACTGCACTCTTCCAGCAGAATATCGAGTACGCGTATCGCATCATCCAGACCGTCGTCATCTCTTGCGGGCGCGGCGTCGATCAGAATCACAAATTCACCGCGCTGGTGGTTGGGATCCGAGGTCAACCAAGCCGGCGCTTCCGATAATGGGCAGCGGTGTATTTGTTCGAAAACCTTGGATAATTCTCGTGCGATGACTATCTGTCGGTTGGATTCAAAAACGCGAACCATCGCTGCGATGGTCTCTACGATACGGTGCGGTGCTTCATAAAACACCAGCGTCGCGACGGAATTTTTCAGTGAGTCCAGAATGGCTTCACGTTGTTTCTCGCGTGCGGGCAAGAAACCAACAAAGTGGAATTGATCGGCAATCAAACCGGAGGCTGACAATGCAGCAACGGCAGCTGATGCTCCGGCAATCGGTATCACACGTAAGCCGGCGCTGACTACTGCATCGACAATACGCGCACCCGGATCGGAAATCGCGGGTGTACCAGCATCCGAGACCAGGGCGATGCGCTCCCCTGCCTGCAAGCGGGGGATGATTTTTTCTGCCACCTCTCTTTCATTATGCTGATGTGCAGACAAAAGAGGTTTATCGATGCCAAGACGAGCGAGTAGTTGTCCTGTCATGCGGGTGTCTTCGCAAGCAATAGCAGCAGAAAGCGACAGTGCTTTCAGTGCACGCAGGCTAATATCACCCATATTTCCAATGGGAGTTGCAACTACATATAATGCGCCGTCCGGAAAACTTTGCCGCTCGAGCTCCCCGGCCAGTGCGGTAATTCTTGCTGTGAAATCCGTATTTGCCGATGAGTCCATGGAAGATGAGGGCTGGAAAATGAATGAAGCGTCGCAGGTTGGTCGGGTTCGAGTTGGGCTATTGTACAAAAGTGTGCCTGTTGAAGCTCGCGGCCATGGCGACCCGTCCTGATTTTCAGCGGCCGAGCGCTGTCTCGCTTGGTCGGGATGCCGAAGCGCGGGCACTGGTTTTTCTTCAGCAGCAGGGCCTGCTGCTGATCGAAAAAAATTTCCGCTGCCGTGCAGGAGAAATTGATCTGATCATGCGCGATGCGCAAACGCTAGTCTTTATCGAAGTCCGTTCTCGTAAGAATCAGCATTTTGGTGGCGCCGCTGCCAGTGTGGGCCCAGTCAAGCAGCAACGCCTGTGGCGTAGCGCCTCTCGTTACTTGCTAAAATTTCCCAAGCCGCCTGCCTGCCGTTTTGATCTGGTGGCTATCGACGGCGATGATCTCCGCTGGATGAAGAACATACGTCTTTCAGCCCGCTGAGCCAGCGCCAAGCACGCTGACGAACTATGCAAGCTATCAGGTCCGCTTCCTCTATAATCGTGGCCAGTATGAGCATTCAACGCATTATTGGACATTTCAACGAGAGTGCCGAAATAAAGATTCAGGCGGCGACTGCGCTCGCACATCCGATTTCGGTTGCGGTCGAGCTGATGTTCCTGGCCCTTTCCAACGGCAACCGTATTTTGGCCTGTGGCAACGGTGGTTCTGCAGCCCATGCGCAGCATTTTTCTGCCGGGCTGGTCGGTCGTTTCGAGCGTGAGCGTCTGCCGTTACCGGCGCTGTCATTGTCAACCGACCCGTCCATCCTGACCGCCATTGGCAATGACTATAGCTTTGCCGAGATTTTTTCTAAGCAGGTGCAAGCTTATGGGCAAGCCAGTGATGTGCTGCTGGCGATTTCCATCGATGGGAATTCGGCCAACGTTATGATGGCAATTGAAACTGCGCAGGAGCGAGACATGCGTGTCGTCGCGCTCACTGGTAAAGGTGGTGGTGCGATTGCGTCTTTGCTGAGCGATGCTGATGTCCATGTTTGTGTGCCGGATGACCGCATGACCCGGATTCAGGAAGTCCATTTATTAATTATTCATTGTCTTTGCGATGGCATTGATGTCGCACTTTTTGGAGGAGATGCAGAATGAGACCCATATTTCAGGCGCGCGCGACCCGCGGTTTGTTCACCCTTGCCTTGGGTGCCACCTTGCTAGTCAGTCTGCAGGCTTGTGTGCCGCTCCTGATAGGCGGTACGGTGGCCGGCGCGATGGTGGCCACCGACCGACGTACTTTGGGTGCACAAACGGATGATGCCGCGATAGAGCTCAAGGCCACCGGTCGTGCGAGCAAAATCACCGGCGATAAAGGTCGGGTTGCCGTGACCAGCTTCAATCGCGTGGTACTGCTGACGGGCGAGGTAGCAGACGAAAAAATGAAGACCGAGGTGTATCAACAGGTCGAGACGATTGCTGGCATCAAATCCATAGAAAATGATCTGGTCATCGCGCCGGTATCGACGGTCGGCGTGCGCTCCAATGATGCGCTGATCTCCGGCAAAGTGAAAGCAGCGATCATTGATACACAAGACTTGTATCTCAGTGCATTCAAGGTGCACACGGACCGCAGTGTCGTCTATCTGATGGGTCGAGTGACCGAGCGGGAAGCCAAGCTCGGTGCAGAAGTTGCTCGGAATGCTGCCAGTAAAATCAATAAAGTAGTTTTGCTGTTTGAATACATTGATGAAGGCGAGGCAAAAAAATTCATCCCAAAGCAGGCGGATGACAAGGAAAAGTCGGCTGTAGCGGATCCGAAATCTGCACCGACACCCGCAGCTAACCCCGAGCCCAAAGCTGATGCGAATGCGCCGGCAAAAGCTGCCCAACCCAAGGAAGCGCCAGAGCGGTAAGGTACGGTCACTGCGGATACGTATCTGCAAGGCGCTCGCCCCTTTTTCATTCGGGTGACCGACTGCACTGTCCTATAATGGCGTGTGATTGATTCTCCGAGGCGCTGATAAAAAGCCCCGAGCGTTGTTGCACCGCCTTGCAGTACGAGACGCCCTGTCTGCGGCGGTCCGCCTAGCCAGCGACATTTTGTTAGAGCCTCTTAACTTTGGAAAGCCTCATGTCTCGTCATTTCCCGCGCCGCGCCGGCGGCCTCACCATCATTCAAACCATGGCTATTCTGGCCATACTGGGTGTAGTTCTTTTCTTTGCGCTTTCGCTACTTAAAAAAGAGATGGCGCCTGCAGCAACTTTCAAGACCTTACAGGGTGAGCAAATCACCACAGCATCATTGCGCGGCAAGGTGGTTATGGTGAATTTCTGGGCAACCAGCTGCAGCACCTGTGTGCAGGAAATGCCGGAAATGGTGGAGACGTACAAGAAATACCGCGAGCGTGGTTTTGAATTCGTCGCAGTGGCGATGAGCTACGATCCGCCCAACTACGTCATGAACTACGCCGAGACGCGAGAGCTGCCGTTCAAGGTCGCACTGGATGTCGATGGGGCGGTTGCGCGCTCATTTGGCGACGTGAAACTGACACCAACCACCTTCCTCATCAACAAGAACGGTGAAATTCTCAAGCGCTATATCGGCATTCCGGAATTTCCGGCAATGCACCAGTTGATCGAGAAGGCGCTCGCCGTCTGACGTTGCAGCGTCGTCAGTAGCGCGAAAGATCGCGTTACTTCAGCCCAGCCTTGTAGGCTTGCTGGTCGGCATGGTAAGAGCTACGCACCATTGCACCCACCGCTGCATGCATGAATCCCATCTCCGCTGCCGCGGCTTCGAACATGCGGAACGTGTCCGGATGTACGTAGCGTCTCACGGGTAAATGATCGCCACTGGGTGTCAGGTATTGACCGATGGTGAGCATATCCACATGGTGTGCGCGCAGGTCGCGCATCACTTCCAGAATTTCTTCATCGGTTTCACCCAGTCCGACCATCAGACCTGATTTGGTGGGCACGTCCGGATGCAAGGCTTTGAAGCGTTTGAGCAGATCCAGCGAATACGCGTAATCAGAGCCCGGACGCGCTTCTTTGTAAAGGCGTGGTACGGTTTCAAGATTGTGATTCATCACATCGGGCGGCGCTGCTTTGAGAATTTCCAGTGCCTTGTCCATGCGGCCGCGAAAATCCGGCGTCAAAATTTCAATTCTTGTGTCCGGCGAGAGTTCACGTACGCGCTGTATGCACGAAACAAAGTGAGCAGCGCCACCATCACGCAGATCATCACGATCCACTGAGGTAATCACGACGTAGGACAGGCGAAGTGCTGCGATGGTTTTCCCAAGATTCTCGGGTTCGTTGACATCCAGTGGATCGGGTCGTCCATGGCCCACATCGCAAAACGGGCAGCGTCGCGTGCACTTGTCGCCCATGATCATGAAGGTGGCCGTTCCTTTGCCAAAGCACTCGCCGATATTGGGACATGATGCTTCTTCGCACACAGTCACCAGATTATTCGCGCGCAGAATATCTTTGATCTCGTAGAACCGGGTAGTGGGTGATGCAGCCTTGACGCGTATCCAGTCGGGCTTGGGCAGTTTTTCTGCGCGCACGATCTTGATCGGAATGCGCGCTGTTTTTCCTGCGCCCTTTTGTTTTTCGGCGGGATTGTAGATGGGTGCGTTAACGTTCTCGGAATCCATGTCAGGCGCGAAGTTGTTTGTCCAGTTGCTGTGCGAGTGTTTGTTGCGCGTCCGTCAGTGTCACATCAACACCGAGCGTGCGCATATCGATAGTTTGCAGTCCCGGATAGCCGCAGGGGTTGATCCATGAAAATGCTTCTAAATCCATCGCAACATTAAGCGAGACGCCGTGGTAAGTGCAGCCACTAGCGCGAATTTTTAAACCAAGTGCAGCAATTTTTGCGCCGGCATGCGCGCCCTGACCCACATAAATTCCTGGTGCGCCAGGCTTGCGAACACCCGCCAGATTATACGCCGCCAGTGTTTCGATAACGGCTTGTTCGATACGGCCGACAAACTCGCGCGGCAGGCAGGCGTGCCCTTCGCGGCGCAGGTCGCAAAGAATGTAAACCACCGCCTGGCCCGGGCCGTGATAAGTGACCTCACCACCGCGATCTGTCTGAATGACCGGAATCTCATGGGCATCAATAATGTGGGCAATGTCGGCGCCCAGGCCCAGTGTAAACACCGGTGGATGTTCGACCAGCCACAATTGATCAGGTGTTGCTGCATCGCGCGCATCGGTGAAGGCCCGCATTGCATCGAAGGTTTGTGGATAGTCTTCAACACCACGTTGCAGGATGTGCAGATCAGGCATGTCAGAGTACGACTTTGACCATGGGGTGTGACGATAGCGCGCGATAAAGATTGTCGAGTTGCTCGCGACTGGTGGCACGCACGGTGACCGTCAGCGATAAATAATTCCCTTTGGGTGAGGGGCGCATTTCAATTGTGCCGGCATCAAACTCAGGGTCATGGACGCGCACCACATCAACCATGGTCTGTGCAAAGGTATCTTGTGTGGCGCCCATGATTTTTATGGGAAAGTCACACGGATAGATGATCAGGCTGTCTTCAGGACGATTCATTTTTAGAGGCCTATCCTCTAGTGAGGCAACATCAGCCGCAGGGAATCAAATGCTCGGCCAAAAATAGTGGCTTCGTTAATCTGATCAAGTGCCTGCAAAGGTAGTTCGCTGATGACTTTGCCATCGGCCAGCACTTTCAGCGTGCCTATTTGACGATATTGGGGGATGGGTGCGATCAGTGGATCAGTCCTTTGTACGACCGACTTGAGATTGGCGGTCGATCCGCGTGGCAGGCTGATATAGACGTCGCGATTGAAACCCAGTCTTACCTCATCCTTCGATCCCTTCCATACGACGGGCGTCAGCACGGCCTGATCTTTCGAGTAGATTTTGAAGGACTGAAAATTCATGAAGCCCCAGTTCAGCAGCTTTTGACTTTCCTGCGCACGCATAGGGTCGGATTCGGCGCCCAGCACGACAGAAATCAGTCGCCGCTGACCGCCGCCATTGGGCCTCACGGCAGAGGCGATCAGACAATAACCCGCCGCCTGGGTATGACCGGTCTTCATGCCGTCGACGGTTTCATCCAGCCATAGCAGGCGGTTGCGATTGGGCTGGCTGATTTTGTTGTAAGTGAAGTTCTTCACCGAATAAATCTTGTAGAACTCGGGGAAATCGGTGATCAGCCGCCATGCGAGTACCGAAAGATCACGCGCCGTTGAATAGTTGTTCGGATCAGGCAGGCCATGGGGATTTGCGAAACGCGTATTTTTCAGACCCATCTGCGCTGCCTGACGGTTCATCAGCACAGTAAACGCTGCCTGATCACCTGCCACTGCCTCGGCCAAGGTGACGGCAGTATCATTTCCTGATTGCACGATCAGTCCATGCAGCAGATCCGTGATGCGCACTGCCGTATCAGGTTCGATGAACATCTTCGAGCTGCCGCTATCAACCTTCCATGCATTGACAGACACGTTGATCGTCTGATTCATGTCGAGTCGCTTATCCCGGAGCGCAGAAAACGTCAGATAGGCAGTCATGATCTTGGTCAGCGATGCAGGCTCAATACGCACATCCGCCTCATGCGAAGCCAGCACTTGCTGGCTGCTTGCATCTAGTAGTAACCAGGCACGTGCAGCAATCGTGGGTGGCGCCATCGTTTGCGCATTTGCGCTGGCCATCAGCAGAAAACCAAGTAATGCAGACAGCAGGTTTTTCATAAAACTGGACACAATCAACCGGTAAAAGACAGGTAGGGATTATAGAGGGTGTGATGACGATGAGCGATCCCAGCCATCGATAACCAGCTTTTTTATGTGATGCAATTTTCGGTGAAAAAAATGATCGGCACCGGGAATGACAATCACCGGCAAATCTTGCGGCCGCGCCCAGTCGAGCACATCGATCAGAGGAATGGTGTCATCCTGCTCACCGTGAATCAGCAGGGTATTGGCAGGTACCGCCGGCAATGTCCATTTGCCGGCGGCGGAGCCAACCAGCACCAAGCGTTCCGCGGGCTGATCTTGCGCGACAAGCTGCTGTTGAAGACGCGACAGCACAAAGGTGCCAAATGAAAACCCGGCCATTGCCACAGGCAGATTCGGATACTGCGCGCGCATGTGGGCATGTAGCAGCGCCATATCCTGTGTTTCACCCATGCCAGCATCGTGTACGCCCGCGGATGATCCAACACCCCGAAAATTCATGCGCACGCTCACATAACCGAGTGCAATGAAAGCACGTGCGAGCGTTTGCACCACTTTGTTATCCATCGTGCCACCGTAGAGCGGATGGGGATGGGCAATCAGCGCGATACCGCGTGGTTGAGTATCGGGGGGCAAATCCAGAGTGCACTCAAGTGGGCCTGCTTCACCGGCAATTGAAAAAGCCTGTGTCTGGGAATTCATGGGGCATCAGATCTTGAGTCGATCAACCACTTTACCGCCAACCAGATGTTGATCGATGATCTCGTCGATATCTTCCTTGTCAACATAGGTATACCAAGTGCCTTGCGGATAAATCACCATGACGGGACCCTCTTCGCAGCGATCAAGGCATCCCGCTTTGTTGATTCTGACTTTGCCCTGGCCGTTCAGGTTCAGTTGTTTCATACGCTTCTTCGCGTGTTCCTGTGCTTCTGATGCGCCACGATCGGCGCAACAGGCGCGGCCATCATCGCGCGCATTAATGCAGAAAAAAACGTGATGTTGATAGAAGGAGGTATCGCTCATGGAAATCGGAAGGCCAGAGATTGAAGCCTCGCATCATACACCGGGTAGGGGTCTTGAATTTCAGTCTGATTTTGCCGCGTTTTGATGGGTAGGGTGGGTCAGAAACCAGAGCGCAAAAGCAGGCCAGCACAGCGACAGAAATTGGGCGGCGCCATTGAAATTGAGGAATTTTCCCTGCGCCCAGTCTTGCAAGGTGGACAGGAAATAGGGATTGGACGGTGCCAGGTTGATTAATACCAGCGCAATCAGCAGCGATAGCGTGGCCGCCCGTCGCTGGGCCGCCGGCGGCGCGAACGACAGGCCGGCCAGCATCACGATACCAACCACCAAACCGCTGACAGCGGCGGGCGTGAGCCAGCTGAATGCGTCATCTGGCGCGAACAGCACTGCATGGGCCAGCGCCTTGGTCGCAATGGCCGTGAGCATCAGCGCCAGCGCCAGCGCCACTTTGGGCGCGGCCTGGCGGGTTTGGCAGAGCAGCGTCAACACGGCGCCGGTCATGCCAAAAGCCGTAATGATGACTTCCAGCAGCCGATAGTGGTCAACGCTGAAATGCATTTCCTGCCACAGCAGCTGGCTTAAATTTACCGGCACGGCAAACCACGACGACAGCCAGCCCGATATCGTGGGCAATAGCTGGCCGTGACCAAAGAGATAGGGTTGCGGATAAATTTGGGCAATCGGCCACAAGGCCACCACGATCAGACCCCGGCTCGCCTGTTCGGAAAACCATGAACGCCTGAGTGTGCGCAGCCAGCTTTTTTCCAGCACGGGCGAGTACAACAGCGTGCCGGACAGTGCTCCGATGATGACCCCGAGTGAATTGGTCATCAAATCCAGATTACTCGGCACGCGTGAGGGCAAATAACTCTGCAGCGCTTCCAGTGTAACGGCCAGCAGAATGCCCAAAGCGCTGGTGATCAGGACTGCCCATGCACCGCGCACTCGCGGATACAAGGCGAGTACGCTTAGCGCACCCAGCGGCACATAGCCGATGACGTTGACTACCAGATCGAACCATGTCCAGTAGTGCGGCATTTGCTCGACCAAATAGCTCCAGGGCAATAGGCCGTTGTCACGCCATCCGGAAAACGGAAATCCGCTGGAATAGATCACCAGCAGTCCATAAACAAGTAGCGCAATCCGCACCGATGCCGAAGCTTTTTTATGAGCGACTTGGGAAAGCGGTGCCTCGCCGTGGCTGTGCATCTGTGGATCCGACATGGCTGGCAGTGTATTGGACTTTCGTGTAGCCGTCACCCGCAGTGCGGTTTGAGCCGATACAATGCGGCCCATGAGTACTCCCGCAAATGCGCCCCTGAATGCTGACCAACTGGTTGGGCTGTGCCGTACTGCGGCGCAGGGTATTCAGTTCGAAGTCGTCGGCTCAACGGGTTCGACCAATGCCGACCTTCGTGAACGTTTGCCGGGGCTTGCGCAACCGGTGCTTCGGGCGGCCGAGTTTCAAACCGCTGGCCGTGGTCGTGCGGGTCGTAGCTGGGTGGATGCCCATGGCGACAGCCTGAGTTTTTCTCTCGCTTGGCACCTCGCTGGCGACATGAGGCAAGTCTCAGGCCTGTCACTGGTCACCGGTGTCTTGGTTGCTGAGACCTTGCGCGCGCAGGGATGGGAGGCGGGTTTGAAATGGCCCAATGACCTATTGCTGGATGGCCGTAAGCTCGGTGGGATTCTGATTGAGACCGTCAGTGCCCGACCGGGTACATGGGCGATTATTGGTATCGGACTCAATGTGCATCCTAATCCAGAGCGTGATGCGGCTGCCGGCTCAGAAATCGCCTCGCTGGCCCTCAGTGGCGTGGACCGTAATGTGCTTCTTGCGTCGCTCGTTAACGGACTGGCCGAGGGTCTCCCTTTATTTGACGCGCAGGGTCTCACGCCCTTCGTGCCTCGCTGGCAGGCTCTGCATGCTTATGCGGGAGAGGCGGTCGATCTGATCGACCGCGGCAGACTAATGCAGCAGGGTATTGCGCGCGGTATCGATGAGATGGGTTGTCTTTTGCTCGACACCCACGTCGGACGCATTGCGGTTTTGGCCGGTGATATTTCGCTGCGCAAGCAAACTCCACCTGGGACCTCCCATGCGCTTGCTGATTGATGCGGGAAATACGCGGGTCAAGTGGGCGCTGACGGCGTCTGATCATTCTGTACCCGTGTGGGCAGCTGAGGGTAGCGTCACACATGATGCGCTCGCTGGCCTCGCAAGCGAATTGAAGTCGCACGACATCCATGCGGTCTGGATATCGAATGTTGCCGGTGATGCCTTGGCAAGACAATTGACACAAATCCTCGCTGGTGCCGGTTTTCCAACGAGTGCTTTGCACTGGTTTGCATCGCTGCCGGCCTGCGCTGGTGTGCGCAACGGCTATCGTGAACCTGCGCAGCTCGGTTGCGACCGATTCGCGGCACTCATCGGTGCGCGTCATCACCACCCTGATCGCGATCTGCTGGTGGTCAATGCAGGCACGGCCACGACCGTTGATGCCCTGACTGCCGATGGCCGATTCATCGGGGGCATGATTGTTCCCGGACTGGGTACGATGGCGCGCTCACTGGCAGTCAACACCGCGCAATTACCCCCGGTCAGCGAAGTTCATCTCGAACAAACACTCGCAGATAACACGCGGCAGGCTATTATCAGCGGGTGTATCAGCGCGCAGACGGGCGCGATAGCACACGCGTTTTCGCAACATCCCGGACGGTCGCCCTTGTGCCTCATTTCTGGCGGCGCGGCTTCATTCATCTCGCCTCACCTGGAGTTGCCGCATCAGCTTGTGAGTAATCTGGTGTTGGCTGGGCTGCAGGTCGCTGCTTTGTTGGAGACTCACGCATGATGCGTCTTTTTTTCGGGATATTGCTGCTCGCGAATGCGGTATTGGTCTTCATGCTGACGCAAGATACCGACCCGCCAGCGAAAAAGCCGGCCAGTCCGCCCATCGCCGAGATTGCGCCCGAGCGGTTGACACTGCTATCGGCGCGGCCGCTGGTGCGGCGCGCGACCGAAGGCGAATGCATTGAGGTGGGTAATTTCAACACACAAACTGCCCTGAAATTCGAACCTGGGCTGGCGCAGTTGTCCTTGCGTGAGCTTCCCAAAAAGCGCTTAGTAGAGCCGCCCCCGTCCAGCTTGGTTTTTCTTCCGCCGCAGCAAGGTGAGGCGGGGGCCAACCGTCGCGCGGCCCAGCTGCGCAATCTTGGTTTTAATGACATCGCCGTCATTCGTGATGCCGGCGAGCGCCGCTGGGGTTTGTCACTCGGTGTATTCACTAGCATGGAGCTGGCAGAAGCCAGATTGAAAACACTCAAAAGCGCGGGCATCACCGACGCACGTATTGAAGAGCATCCGATCAATTCCTCGCGCTTTGCCTATGAGTTGCGCGGGCTGGATCGCGATATGAAAGCAGCGCTGCAGGCATTGCAGAGTAATTTTGAGGGCACCGCCCTGCGGCCCTGCAACGCGCACGCCGATGCAACGGGGATTGTGAAGCGTTGAGCGGCTTGCCAGCCTTTTTCAGAATGAATCGCTCAGGTGGCGATTTAACAAGCCGTGCAGACAATCTGGACAAAAACAGCGCGTCGCATCACCCACCGATTCGAGCAGCGCTGGCGGCAGCGACGGTAAAGCCATGCACCAGCATGGGTTACTTGCGGGGAGGTCAACCATGCCGCAACTGAAGTTCTGACCACATTGAACGCATGCACTCATCGCGTATTCTCCTGTTTGGACCAGAGGCTATCGTTCTCGGACGAAAAAGACAATCAAGCGTGCGCGAATATCGATGATTTTGCCTGTAAAATCTTGCCAGTTTTTTAGCAGTGCACGTCGCTTCGCCTGATTGCGGGCGTCCCGACTAGACACCTCACCGGAATTTCTTGCCCCATGCCCACCACGTCGATTGCTCCTGAAATCAAAGCCGAGATACTGGCCGAGGCACTGCCTTACATTCGCAAATTTCACGGCAAGACTATTGTCGTCAAATACGGCGGTAACGCGATGACCGAGGAGCGCCTCAAGCATGGCTTCGCGCGTGATGTCATTTTGCTCAAGCTGGTCGGGATGAATCCCGTTGTGGTTCATGGCGGCGGACCGCAGATCGACAACGCGCTGAAAAAAATTGGCAAGCAGGGTAGCTTCGTGCAGGGCATGCGCATCACCGACGAAGAAACGATGGAAGTTGTCGAATGGGTGCTGGGCGGTGAAGTTCAGCAGGACATCGTCATGCTGATCAACCACTATGGCGGGCAGGCGGTGGGACTTACTGGCAAGGACGGAGGGCTGATACGCGCGCGCAAGATGCAGATGCCGGACAAGGAGCGTCCGGGCGAGTTTCTGGATCTTGGTTTTGTCGGTGAGATCGAAGCCATCAATCCGGCAGTCGTCAAGGCGCTGCAGGACGACGCTTTTATTCCTATCATCTCGCCCATCGGATTTGGTGAAGATGGGCAGGCGTACAACATCAACGCCGATCTGGTCGCTGGCAAGATCGCCGAGATCCTTCGTGCGGAAAAGCTCATCATGATGACGAACATTCCCGGCGTGATGGACAAGAAGGGTCAGCTGCTGACCGACCTTTCCGCGCGTGAGATTGATGAGATGTTCGAAGACGGCACCATCTCCGGTGGCATGCTGCCCAAAATCTCCTCTGCACTCGATGCTGCCAAGTCTGGCGTCAACACAGTGCACATCATAGACGGGCGAATCGAGCATTCGCTGCTGCTCGAGGTGCTGACGGAACAAGCCTTCGGCACCATGATACGTTCGCACTGAGCGCGGCACGCATGCCTGTTCGGCGACGTCTGACCTGGTTGTTTGATCTGGACAATACGCTGCACGATGCGTCGCATGCGATTTTCCCGGCGATCAATGTCAACATGAATGCCGCGATAGCGCGCGTACTGAAAGCCGAACG
>CAMBJI010000011.1 GCA_945867725.1 Bordetella parapertussis | reverse complement strand
ATGCAAGTGGCCGTGATCGTGCTCGTCGTCGCCAATCATTCGATCAATCAGATGATCGGTGAGTGCTTCCAGGCTGACGCTTTGCTGATTATTAGTCATGTCTGCTTCGCGCAGATGCTTGACGATTGCGGTGCCGCTGGCGATTTCATCCTCGCCGAGGATGATGGCGTAAGCTGCACCACTGGCGTCAGCGCGCTTCATTTGCGATTTGAAGCTGCCCAGCCCACCAGCCGCTGCGCAATGTAGCACAACATCGAGACCGGCATCGCGCAAACGCTCGCCTATCACAAAGGACTGCAACTGAGCGTCATCGCCCTGATGCACGAGATAGACATCACACTGACTGCGCGAGAAATTACCGCCGGCGACTTTCATCAGCTCGAGCAGCCGCTCCACACCCATGGCAAAACCCACCGCAGGTGTCGGCTTGCCACCGAAAATTTCGACCAGTGGATCATAACGACCGCCACCGCAGACCGTACCCTGCGAGCCAAGCTGATCGGTGATCCATTCAAAGACGGTACGGTTGTAGTAATCCATACCGCGGACCAGACGAGGATTGATGGTGAATGGCACGCTGTTGTGACGCAACAGCCGCTGAACACCCTCGAAATGCGCGCGAGATTCGTCGCCGAGATAATCCAGCAGCTTGGGCGCGGCGTTAACGAGTTCCTGCATACCGGGATTTTTGGTATCCAGAATACGCAGTGGGTTGGTATGCAGGCGACGCTGAGCCTCTGCATCCAGTTGATCATGGTGCTGCTCGAAATACGTAATCAGATCTGCACGATGACGCTGGCGTTCCGCGGCATCACCGATGGAATTGATCTCAAGGCGAATGTCAGTCAGCCCAAGATCATCCCAGAGCCGCTGGCACAACAGAATAAGTTCAGCATCGATATCAGGTCCCGCAAAGCCCACTGCCTCGGCGCCTACCTGATGAAACTGGCGATAGCGGCCCTTCTGAGGACGCTCATGTCGGAACATGGGGCCCGTGTACCACAGTCGCTTGGGGCTGTCGTAAGTGAGATTGTGTTCGAGCACAGAGCGGACCACGCCGGCAGTGCATTCAGGCCGCAGCGTCAATGCGTCACCGTTCATGCTGTCGGTGAACGAGTACATCTCTTTTTCGACAATGTCGGTGACTTCACCGAGACCACGCGCAAACAGAGCCGTGGGCTCCACTATCGGCGTGCGTATCTGCTGATAGCCGTAGCTGCGCAGCACGGACTGCACCGTATTGTCAAAGAGCTCCCACAAGGGTGCATCGTCCGGCAAGACATCGTTCATGCCTTTCACGCCAACGATTTTGTCGGTTTTTTTAGGGTCTGCCATAACGTGTCTTTACATAGTCAAGCACGATGGCCTGAAATTCTTCTGCAATATGTTCGCCGCGCAGGGTGACCGATTTCTGGCCGTCGACAAAAACCGGCGCCGCTGGTGACTCCCCTGTGCCAGGCAGGCTGATACCAATGTGAGCGTGCTTGGATTCACCGGGACCATTAACGATGCAGCCCATGACAGCCACATTCATTTCTTCTACACCAGGATAGTCGGTCTTCCAGAGGGGCATCTGCTCGCGCAGGTAGGTTTGAATGCGATCTGCGAGTTCCTGAAATACCGTCGATGTGGTCCGTCCACAGCCCGGGCAAGCGATGACCATCGGCGTAAATTTGCGCAAGCCCATAGTTTGCAGAATCTCTTGCGCCACGATGACTTCGCGAGTTCGGTCCCCACCAGGCTCTGGTGTGAGCGAAATACGAATGGTGTCGCCGATGCCCTCTTGCAGCAACACAGATAAGGCAGCGGTAGATGCAACAATGCCCTTGCTGCCCATACCTGCCTCCGTGAGGCCCAGATGCAGAGGGTAATCGCATCGTTTGGCGAGTTCGCGGTACACCGCAATCAGGTCCTGCACGCCAGATACTTTGCAGGAGAGCGTGATTCGATCACCCGGCAAGCCAAGTTCTTCGGCACGCTGTGCGTTCTCCAACGCAGAAGTCACCAGAGCTTCATACATAACCGATTGCGACGAGAAAGGTTCTGCTCGTTGCGCATTTTCGTCCATGATGCGTGCGAGGAGCGCCTGATCAAGACTGCCCCAGTTGACGCCGATGCGCACTGGCTTGTCATACCGACAGGCGACCTCAATCATCTGCGCGAACTGCGTATCGCGCTTCGCACCCTGCCCCACATTACCTGGGTTGATGCGGTACTTTGACAGCGCTTCGGCACAAGCAGGAAAAGCTGTCAGCAACTGATGTCCGTTGTAGTGAAAATCACCGATCAGGGGCACATCAACATCCATGCGATCAAGTTGTTCACGTATCGCAGGCACGGCCGCAGCGGCCTCGGGCGTGTCAACGGTAATGCGCACGAGTTCAGACCCGGCGCGTGCAAGTTCTTTGACCTGAATCGCCGTACCGACAGCGTCGGCCGTGTCGGTATTTGTCATGGACTGCACCACCACCGGTGCATTACCGCCTACAAATACCTCACGCGTGCCGTGATGAATTCTGACCTGCCGCCTTAAGCGTCGTGCCGCAGGGCCAGAGGGAATCTCGAAATCGGTTGAGTGCTTGTTCATGGGTGGGCTCACTTCAGGCTGAGCTTGGAGACATTATCACGCGCTACAGCGCGCAGGTTCAAAGGCTGTCCGCGCAGATTGGCATCCACACCGCTGGCATTGCCGATCACCAGGATGACGGGTTCGCTCACATCAAAGCGCTCAGTCGTTCCTGCTTTCATCAATCGAGATACGAGCTTGTTGCCGTTGACAGCGCTGATCTCTACCCAAGCATCTTCGCGTAATTTAAGCTCAAGTAAACGAGACGGATCAATCGACTTTTTCGGATCTGCCGTTGCCAGTGCAGATGCCGGCTCTGGCTGATCGGTCGCTTCACTCGGCGTGGCCTCAGCCAAATCCTTCAAGGAACCCACAACGGTGCTAACGCTGGGCACATCAAAGCTTATCGTTGGCAGGCCATGATGATAAGCAGCATAGGCCAGCGCTCCTACAAACACGATCACCAGCAGTACCAGACCGGGTAGCCGACGCGATCCACGGCGATGACCATTCGGTGGCGAGTAACGACGTCCCGGAAAACTGCGCGAAGGTAGCGGTCGGCGGAGCAAAATTGGATCAACCGCAGGATTCGGTTCGTTGGATATCATCTCAAGCAAAGGTACTGGATCAAGCTGGAGCAATTTTGCATAGGAACGAATGAAACCTCGCACACTGGCCATGCCAGGCAATGATGCAAAATCATTAGCTTCTATTGCCGTAATCTGTCGCGGGGCAAGTTTGAGGCGCTGAGATACTTCCTTTAGCGTCCAGCGTAATTCGTTGCGACGCGCAGCCAGTACCTCGCCGGGCCGCACAGTCGGTAACTCGGGGGACAGTTCAGCTGCGCCATCCATCGCTTGCGTAGCCGAAACATGTAGCACATCAGTTGCTGCGCCGTCCAAGACGATCGCCTCGGTCGCGACCTCGGGAACCGTGATGGCCGATGCCAAAGATTGCTGATCGTTCTCGTTACTTGTCATCAGTTTCGCCACGAAGGTATGCGGTCAGCTGCGGGGACTGCGGAAAACGCCGACGCCATTGCGCCAAAAGGCTCTGCTCGGAGTCAACATCGCCGAGCTTGCGCTCAATAAGAACCGCCATCAAAAAATTCTCTGCTGCCGCCTGCTCGCTTTCAATCACTTTCAGCAAGTGGCGGCGGGCACGCGTGTAATCAGCGCGATCATAAGCAAGGCGCGCGAGTCCGGCGTGCGCCTGCAGATTCGCCGGTTCGGCATCCAACACACGCCGCAGGAAAGCCTCGGCCTGAGGACGTTCTCCCTGACGCATGCGGCACAATCCAGCGTTCAACAGCGCCTTCTGAGGTGAGGTATACGATTTTGTCGCCAGCGCACGCTCGAAATAAGACATCGCCTTGTCGAACTCACCTCTTTGGCACAGGAACCAGCCCATATTGTTCTGAAGCGAAGGATTATCCGGCTCGATACGCAGCGCCTCGCGCAGGCTCTGACCGGCAGCATCATTATCGCCAACTTGCATCAGCACCAAGGCGCGTAGACCAAGGACATCGGCGCGACGCGGACTGAGTTCGAGCGCGCGGTTAAGTTCTTGCAACGCGATCTCGGCCTGGCCACCTGTGTAGTAAGCCGTCGCGAGCTCAAGACGAATATCCGTGCGCCGTTTGACGTCAGCCTGCCCTGTAGGAGCAGACGGCGCCATACTGGAGGCAGTGCATGCGCCCAGCAGACCTGCGAGCAGTAAAAAACCAAAACGCTTCACCCTGAAATCTCCACGATGCGACCAAAATCTTTACCGTACTTTTCCTGATACACCGACATGGTTTGCATGCGCTCGCGAACACGTGTGCGGTCCTGAATTTCCCCGGCGAGCTGGCCGCAGGCGGCGTCGATATCATCGCCGCGGGTCTTGCGAATCGTGGTCACGATGCCGCCGTCCATCAATATTTGTGCGAATGCACGTATACGAGCATTCGATGAACGTTTGAGTCCGGATTGCGGAAAAGGATTGAACGGAATTAGATTAAATTTGCAAGACACTGAAGCAACCAGTTTCAGCAGTTCACGCGCATGCTGGTCGCTGTCATTCACACCCTCCAGCATGCAGTATTCAAAGGTGATGAAATCACGCGGCGCAAACTCGAGATAACGGCCGCAGGCAGCCATCAGGTCAGCAAGCGGATACTTTTTGTTGAGCGGTACCAGATCGTCACGCAATCTGTCATTTGACGCATGCAATGACACCGCCAGCGCCACCGGGCAATCCTGAGAGAGTTTGTCAATCATCGGGATGACGCCGCTGGTGGAGAGCGTGACGCGTCTACGCGAGAGTCCATAGGCGTTATCGTCAAGCATCAGTTTCAGGGCAGCGACGGATGGCTCGTAGTTGAGCAAGGGCTCGCCCATACCCATCAACACCACGTTCGTAATCTGGCGCTCGCCTTTCGGCCCTGCAGCAACGCCCTTGCTACGGCGGAGCATGAATTCTGCCGCCCACAATTGCCCGATGATTTCTGCCACGCTCAGATTGCGTGAAAATCCCTGTTTGCCCGTCGAGCAGAAACGACAATTCACCGCACAACCAGCCTGCGTCGATACACATAGCGTGCCGCGATTGTCTTCCGGAATAAAAACCGTCTCGACCGCATTGCCGTTTCCGACATCGAACAGCCATTTGCGGGTGCCGTCTGTGGAGGTGTGGTCGCTGACGACCTCTGGCGCCGTCACGGTAGCAAGGTCGCGCAACTTGTCGCGCAAAGACTTGGCGAGGTCGGTCATTGCCTCGAAGTCGCTCTCGCCGAACTGATGTATCCAACGTTGCAATTGACGGGCACGAAAGGTTTTCTCACCGCGTGACTGACACCAGTTCACCAGAGCATCCGGGTCGAGGTCCAACAGGTTGGTGATTGCCGTCATAAAAGGTGCCTCGCGTAAATCACGTGCATCCGGGTCAGCGGGTTCTGCCAAGAGAAGCCCTGAGTTGGCATCGCTCAGCGTGAGCGATGCCATTACCAGCACTCAGCGCGAGTAAACGTTCAGCGCTGGGAAAAAATAACTGATTTCGCCCTTCGCAGTTTCAGGTGCGTCAGACCCATGAACCGCGTTGGCATCGATGGAATCAGCAAAATCAGCGCGAATCGTGCCTTTATCGGCCTTTTTCGGATCCGTTGCGCCCATCAAATCACGGTTTTTCAGGATGGCATTTTCGCCCTCCAAGACTTGCACCATGACGGGGCCTGAAATCATGAAGTCCACCAAATCCTTGAAAAACGGACGCTCGCGGTGTACGGCGTAAAAGCCTTCCGCCTCTGCGCGGGATAATTGCGCCATGCGTGACGCAATGATTTTTAGGCCTGCACCTTCGAAACGGGTGTAAATTTGGCCGATAACATTCTTTGCCACGGCGTCGGGCTTGATGATCGACAGGGTGCGCTCGATTGCCATCTGTGAAAACTCCAATAAAATTAAGGGGTTAAGAATTATTTTGAGCGCGTGAGCGAGCTCTGATTAGCCAAAGATTCTAGCATGAAAGCCGTGTAGAATAACTGCAACAAACTGGCAAATGCCGCTACAGCCCTTGAAAATTACGACTAGACGCTCCATCTGAAATTCAGTTAAATTAGTATTTTGACAGCCACCTTCATTTTGGGCTATTACTAAATTCACAACAGGAGGACCCATGAACCAACCCTTCCAAACCACTTACGAGGCATCAGGCGAACTGACCACGGTCAGACACCGCGTGCTTCGCAACACCTACTGGCTGCTTGCGCTATCCATGATCCCAACTGTTCTGGGCGCCTGGATCGGCGTCCAGATGAATTTTTCTTTCATGAGCGGCAGCCCTTTCATCGGCTTCCTGATCTTCATGGCGATCGCCTTTGGCTTCTTCTATGTGATCGAGAGAACAAAAAACTCAGCCATCGGCGTGGCCGTATTGCTGGGTTTCACGTTTTTCATGGGTCTGATGTTGTCACGCTTGATCGGATACACCCTAAACTTTTCTAACGGCGCATCGCTGATCATGACCGCCTTTGGCGGCACCGCGATCGTATTTGCAACGATGGCAAGCATCGCTACGACCAGCAAGCGTGATTTTTCGGGACTCTCAAGCTGGCTTTTTGCCGGCATGATCGTGATCCTACTGGCAGCGGTTGCCAACATCTTCCTGCAAATGTCCGTCTTGAATATCGTGATCTCAGCAATTGCGGTCGTGATCTTCTCTGCGTACATCCTGTTTGATGTTCAGCGCATCATCAATGGCGGCGAGACCAAGTACATCTCGGCGACGCTGGCCATCTATCTGGACGTGTACAACGTATTTGCCAATTTGCTGTCACTGCTGGGTATTTTTGGTGGCGAGCGCGACTGATACGCTTTCGGTAATACCTGAAAACGCCGGCGACCTGCCGGCGTTTTTTTATGCGCGATCGAAAACGGCGATAGATTCCACGTGCGCGGTGTGCGGTAACATATTAACCACACCCGCACCGGTTAATACATAACCACCGACTTTGACAAGCGTACCCGCATCACGTGCCAGCGTGGCCGGACTGCAAGATACGTACACAATGCGTTTCGGACTCGCTTCGGGATCTTCACTGGCCAGCTCGGCGATGGCTTTACAAACGTCCATCGCGCCATCGCGCGGTGGGTCAATCAGCATGCGGTCGAACCGACCGAGCGAGCGCAAATCCTGAACCGAAAATTCAAAGAGATTCCGGTTGTAGAAAACCGTTTTTTTATCGAGTCCGTTGACGCGCGCATTTTGCAACGAACGCTCTGTGAGCGCAGGACTGCCCTCGATACCGACCACCTCGGCCGCCTGGGTCGCCAGCGGTAAAGTGAAATTTCCCAGCCCACAAAACAAATCTGCAACCCGATCCGTAGGTTGTACATCCAGCAAGCGCAGCGCCCGTTCGACCAGGACCCGATTGATTTGGTGATTGACCTGCGTAAAATCTGTCGGCCTGAAAGGCATGTTGACACCAAACTCTGGCAATGAGTAGGCCAACGCACTGTCGGCAGGATAAAAAGGCACCGCCGTATCAGGCCCCTTGGATTGCAGCCAAAAATGAACAGACCATTGTTTTGCGAATGCAATCAGTTGCGACTCGTCGGACTCACTGGGTGGGTCCATCACACGCAAAACCATCACAATAACTTGCTTTCTTTCTTGCTCAACCACTGCGAGCTCAATTTGTGGCAAACGATCTCGGATAGACAAATCCGCAATCAATAATCGCAATGGCACCAGCATACGTGACACGGCTGGCGGTAAAATCTCGCAGCTTTTCATGTCCGCGATAAAGCTTGAACGTCGCTCATGAAAGCCGATAAGCACGCCGCCTTTTTTGGCGACATAACGTACCGACAAGCGAGCCCGATAACGATAACCCCAGTCAGGACCCTGTATCGGGCGGAAGATCATCGCCGCTTCTACTTTGCCCAGATGGTGTAGCGCATCTTCCAGAACGCGCTGTTTGATAGCGACCTGCGCGGGCAGGTTCAGGTGCTGCATGGCACAGCCACCGCAGACCCCAAAATACGTACAACGCGGCTTGGCGCGCAGCGGCGATTCGCGCAGCAATTCAGTCATGTCGGCCGCTTCCCACTTGGCCTTTCTGCGAAAGGATTTAAAGCGGACCCGCTCACCGGGCAAGGCACCTTCCACAAAAATCACTTTTCCGGGACTGCCATCCTCATTCGAGAGATGTCCCACGCCGCGCGCTTCCATGTCGAGGGACTCGATGTCGAGCAAACTGTCATGCATAGGTTTAATAGGGAAAACAGGGATTGATCAAGCGACTCGTTGGCGTGATTTTAACGCTTGTGCATCTCGGGCGATGCAGCCCGAGCGACGTGGCAGTGTTTTGCCGGTGAGATCAGTGAGGATCTCAATCTCCAAACCAACGAGGGCATTAAAGCATAGAATCCTTATTGATCCCGCGTGCCATCAAAGTTTTTTTAAGGCGAACCAGACCTTCCTGCTGAATCTGGCGCACGCGTTCTCTGGTGAGACCCATCTCGTCGGCTAGTTCATCGAGTGTGGCCGGATTTGCATACCCCAACCCGAATCTGCGCATGATGACTTGTTTCTGCTTAATGGGTATAGCGTCTAGCCAGCGACGAACCAGCGAAATCATCTCATGCTGTTCTGCATCGGTTTCCGGCCCGCCCTCGGAGGCATCAGCCAGCAGATCCAGCAGGCTGGACTGCGGGTCACCCGCGAGCGGCGTATCCAGCGACGAGACATGCTCGGCCATACCAAGAATGGCGTTGACCTCTTCGACGCTACGCTCCACGAGATGGGCGATATCTTCGATCCTCGCGTCATGGCCATCTGAAAGCCTGGCCTCGAGGTGATATTTAGCGCGCAAGACAAGATTAAGTTCACGAATCCGGTGTACCGGCAGGCGTATGGTGCGAGCCTGATGCATGATCGCACGCTCAATGCTTTGACGTATCCACCAAGTCGCATAGGTAGAAAAACGAAAGCCGCGCTCGGGCTCGAATTTCTCGATCGCATGCATAAGGCCGAGGTTACCTTCTTCAATCAGATCGAGCAGCACTACGCCACGATTGGTGTAGTGCTTGGCGATCGAAACGACCAGCCTGAGATTATGTTCGATCATTTTCTGGCGCGCAGGAAAATCTCCCTGTTTGGCCAGCGTGGAAAAATGAATTTCTTCCTGAACGGTGAGCAAAGGCCGCAGACCGATTTGATTCAGATAATGCTGGGTTGCATCCGTGGCCAGCTCTGCATTAAGCAGGGTTTGAAAATCTTCAATATTTTCGTCGACCTCCGCATCTTCAACCTCTGCATCTTCGTCAGGCGGTGTCTCCTCAGCCGAGAGCGACGTGAACTCCGGGTCTACTTGTGCCGGTGGTTCCGAAGCATCTGGGGGGCGTTTCATCGGGTGGGTGGTGTTTGCGATTCAATCGGTGGCAGTAGTGTCGCAGGATCAACCGGCTTCCCCATGTGGCGTATCTGAAAACGCAGTTTCACTGTGTCTGCGTCAGAATCGCCCATCTCGGCTATTTGCTGCCTCTGGGTCACCGTTTGACCTTCCCGAACCAGAATGGTTTTATTGTGCGCGTAGGCCGAGACCATACTGTCGCTGTGCTCCAGGATGATCAGATTCCCGTAGCCACGCATGTTCTTCGCATAGAGCACTTTGCCATTACTGGCGGCAACCACAGGCTGCCCCGCTTTGCCGGCGATATCAATACCTTTGCGCGTAGGATCAAAAGCACTAATGACTTTGCCCTCAGTTGGCCAGACAAAGCGGCTGGTACCTGCAGGCTGGCTATCGGTCGGTGTTTTGATGGTGTCCAGAGCACGTACCGGTCCGGGCTCACCCCGGTCCAGATCAGCAATTGCCTTATCCGAGTAAACAATTTTCTGCCCAGAAGGCGTCGTCTTATTCATTGAAACAGCACGAACTGTTGTCTGTGGCGCACTGTTGGACTGGGTCGGCCGACCTGCCCGCCGAATCTCCATGTCAGACTCCACCGGTATGCGCGTGACTTGCGCATTGTCGGGCGGTGCGACTCTCAACACCTGACCCGCTTTGATGGCGTCCGGATTCTTTAAAGTGTTCCATTCAGTCAGCTCGGCAGCGTCCCGGTTGAACTGTTCGGCAATCTTGCGGAGCGTGTCGCCCTTTTTAACTGTGTAATAACCTGCCGGATCGGCATCAGCTGCCGGCAAAGCTTCAGAAGCCTGAGACTTCTTTGTACTTGAGCTGCTGTTATCTGTGTCGCTGTTCGGGGCTTGACTCGTCTTGCCTGTCGTATTGCCCGTCGTATTGCCTGTGGTCTGGACTGTCGTCTTGCTAGCCTTCTTACTCGCCGCTACGCTGGACGCCGAGTCACTCTTTTGACGATCTGAAGGTTTCGACGTGCGGTCGTCAATAGTCGCACCTGATGGCATATCGGCACAGCCTGACATGAACAGAGCCACACAAATTACCAGCCCAAAGACACGGCTCGATTGGCTGCTGGAATGGCTGCTGTTTGCATTGAGTAGCGCGTCTGTCTTCATAGGTAGTGAGCAAGGTTTCAGCCAAATGTACCCGGCTTGAGCGGGACGAAATGGCAAGGTTCCAGCGTCTCGGCCATCCACTCATTGCGCCCGGTACGACGTATGAGCTTGAGCACCTGATTTCGCTGACCAACGGGGGCGATCAAGCGTCCGCCAACCGACATCTGGTCCAGCAAGGCCTGCGGTACATCGAGCCCGGCCGCTGCCAGAATGATGCCATCAAATGAACCGACCTGTGGCAACCCCAACATACCATCCCCATAGTGCAGTCGAAGGTTAGGTATGCGCAGCGGGCGCAAGTTGGTTCGGGCAAGTTCATGCATGGGGCGTATGCGCTCTATCGAATAGACCTCCTCGGCCAGTTGCGCGATCACAGCCGCCTGATAGCCGCAACCCGTGCCGATTTCGAGTACACGAGCTAGTTTGCTGCTGATACCACCCCGCATCACTTCGATCATTCTTGCAACGATATACGGCTGTGAAATAGTTTGGTGATAACCAATCGGCAGTGATGCATCGATATAAGCCTGACTGGCCAAGCCAGGCTCAAGAAAATAATGTCGGGGAACCGCCTCCATCGCAGCCAGCACCGCCGTATCGCGAATACCCTGCTGCGCAAGCCGCTGCACCATGGCTTTACGCACCGCATCAGATACCAAGGGTGAGTTCGCTGTCCGATCTGCTGCGGGGCGAGTGCTGTTTGACAGTGGTGGCGCGAGTGTGGTGTGCCGCACGACATTTTGCGTCGCCGTTTGGGGATTTTTCATCTGCGGCATCGCGGTCGTTTTTTTGCGATCCGCAGCACCCGTGATGCTGTCCAGCGTCAGGGGAAAGCGCTTTTGAGGCTGGCTTTTACCCTCGCTCATCCCAGAACCCGCTTCAAACGTTCAAGTTGCATCGGGTGTGTCAAATCAATCTGTAGTGGTGTCATTGATACCCAGCCATGACTCGTTGCATGAAAATCTGTACCCTCACTTGCTTCTTTCGCCTGACCCGGGGGTCCGATCCAGAAAATCTCATTACCGTGCGGATCGCGGCTTCTTATCACTGGCTCGGATTGATGTCGCTTGCCCAAGCGAGTCGCGACGATTGTGTTCAATTCCTCGTAGGGTCGATTGGGAATGTTCACATTCAACAGGTAAGGTGATTGCAATTCATCCAGACGACGCAGGACGATATCTTTTGCAAGACGCGCAGCATCATCAATATGCGCCCATGCATAGTCAACCTGCGAAAATGCTATTGCAGGAATCCCGAAAAGAAAACCCTCGGTGGCCGCCGCCACCGTACCTGAGTACAGGGTGTCATCACCCATGTTCTGACCCTGGTTGATGCCCGACACCACGAGATCGGGCGGTGTATCAAGTATGCCGGTGAGGGCAATGTGTACGCAGTCGCTAGGGGTGCCATTGATGGAATAAAAACCGTTCGCCGCACGCATGACCCTAAGGGGTCGGTCCAGTGTCAGTGAGTTTGATGCGCCTGAACGATTGCTGTCCGGTGCCACCACCACGATGTCTGCAATAGTCGCAAGCTGCTCAGCCAGGGCATTGATGCCGGGAGCCAGATAGCCATCGTCATTACTGATCAAAATTCTCATCGTTCGGATTTTACCTGAAGGCAGGTAAAGTAAATTTACATTTTGATTACATCCAATCAGCGATGCTGAACTTGGTCAGTCCTTGCCAAATCATGCATAGCGCAACTCATCAGATGAAACTGATTGATAACCGATCTGATTAACAACAATGCAACTGAGAATCAAGGCGGCTCAAAATAAATCTGTGCTTCCGCGACGAAAGCGGCTCAGCATCGATACCGTCAGCGTGACAGGTTTTGCAAGAAAGTATGCACCGTGGTCAGCTCGCGCGTTCTGGCGAATGGCGGCAGACTTTGCCAGATACGCCGACCATAGGGCTTGGATAGCATTCGGGGATCACAGATCATCAGAACACCACGGTCGGACTCATCACGAATCAGGCGTCCGGCTCCCTGCTTGAGATTGATGATTGCCTCGGGAAGTTGATGGTTCATGAAACCATTCAGACCGCGCTTTTCCATATCGGTGATGCGTGCGGCAAGTACCGGATCGTCGGGCGGCGCAAAGGGTAGCTTGTCGATAATCACCACCGAAAGCGCATCGCCCGGCACATCCACCCCTTCCCAAAAACTTTGGCTGCCGATCAGTACCGCATTACCCGCCTTGCGAAATTGCGTAAGCAATTCGGTGCGACCGATTTCGCCTTGGACGAACAAAGGATAAGGCAACTTGCGCCGCTCGAATTCATCGCGCAAACGCTCCGCCGTTTTTTTGACTGCACGCAGCGTCGTGCAAAGAAAGAAGGTGCGACCGCCTGCTGCCTCGATGACCGGCAAAGCCGCATCAATGACTGCATCGGTGTAGTCAGGTGAATTCGGCTGCGGCAAAATTGTCGGCGAATACAGCAGCGCCTGGCGTTCATAATCAAAAGGACTGGGCAGAGACATTGCTGTCTCATCAGTCAATCCGAGTTGACTACTGTAGTGCGTAAAGTCTTGTTTGACTGCCAGCGTGGCTGAGGTAAAAATCCACGCGCGTGGTGGTCCCTCGCGCTGCTTGCTGAATATAGGTGCGATCGACAAGGGTGTGCGATGCAGTTGTACTGATTGTGAAAATGCTTCAACCCACAATACGGTGGGCGGAAGCGATTCGTCGGTCACTTCTTTCCAGTCAGCCAGACGAATGCCAATTTCAACGGCACGCACGCGGCACTGCTCTATCGTTTCTGCACGCTCGGCTTGTGTTGCAAGTACCGCTACCATATGCGACAGCATGTCCTTGACATGTTCAAGCGCAGGAAAAAATGGACTACTGGCCGCAATCTGCGCGAATGCCAGACGCGTGCCCTCTGGAGGAAATGTCAGTCGCAGATCCCGTACCGATTTTTCAAGTGATGCGACCAGCGCGCCCCAGTCAGCGCCGTCGCGCGCGTGTGTCAAACCTTCGGCTAACACATCGCGACACAACTCCATGATCTGCGACGTCGACACATCCTCGCCAAAAAACAGCGTTGCTGTTTCGGGTAATTGATGTGCTTCATCGAAAATCACCGTATTCGCGCTCGGTAAAAGCTCGGCGACACCGGTATCCTTCAAAGCGACATCCGCAAAAAATAGATGGTGGTTAACCACGACTACATCGGCTTGTTGCGCTTCCTTGCGTGCCTTCATCACAAAACAATCCTGATAATGCGCGCACTCGGCCCCGAGACAGTTATCTCGCGTTGACGTGACAAGATTCCAGATAAGCGCATTCTCGGGCACATTCGAAAGCTCTGCCTTGTCACCGGTATTCGTCGTCTTGATGAAGCGACCGATGTCGCGCAAGTAGCCAACATCTTCGCGCGCAGTCAGCCGACCGTTTTGTAACGTACGCTCAAGATGAAAATGACAGACATAGTTGGCTCGCCCTTTGAGCAGTGCCACTGATACAGGTACATTGAGCGCTTTGCGAACAACCGGTATATCGCGCAAGAACAGCTGGTCTTGAAGATTTTTCGTCCCGGTGGACACGATGACTTTGCCACCCCAAAGCAAGGCAGGCACCAGATAAGCAAAAGTTTTTCCAGTACCCGTACCCGCCTCGACAATCAGCGCAGTCTGTCCTGCAATGGCCTGTGCGACAGCTCTGGCCATATCGGTCTGTGATTGACGGGGACGAAAACCGGATATGCCGTCTGCCAGCGTGCCACTGCTGGAAAACAGCTGATCAACCTCCTCGTCATGAACGAGGACCATCGCTGTCGGTTTGATTACTTCATTCAAAAGGAGTCGCCCATAGATATCTCAGGCTGGGATGTCCGGTACCAACTGCATCTTGAGCTGGATGATCTGATCCTTGAGCTGCAATTTACGTTTTTTTAGTCGGCGCAATTGCAAATCATCTGCACTCACCGCTTCAGCAAGGTGATCAATCGCTGCGTCCAGGTCACGGTGCTCGATTTCCAGTTCGATGACGCGAGCGTGCACCAGTTCAGGCGGGACGGTCATGGTTCGCTGTTCACCGCTGGCTGGGACGGCACCTTAGCGTCGGAGGCGTCAGGCACTTCGGCTACAGGCTCTCGTGTCTTGCCCGTGATCGGCATAGAGCGGTCGGGTTGCTGTTTTGCGCGAACGTCGCGCTCGGCCAAGGCCCGATCACGTTCGGCTGCCTTTTCTTTTCTGAGGAAGGCATTCGCTTCTACTTCGATTTTTCTGATTTTTGACAGTGCAGCACGCTGCTTTTCTCTCACGTCATTCATGCACGACGTCGCGAAGAACCGGTCATAACAGGCAATGCGCTGAGTTGAATACATACGATCAATCTCGACACGCGCATCGACCACGTCGTCCAGCGCCGCTTTGGCAATCTCCGGCGTATTAATCAAACCGGAAACGTAACGCTCTGCGAGCGCCTGTGAAATATCCTGTGCATGCACCCCTGCCAGCGGCAGGGTCAGCAGCAAGGCTAGGAAGATCGACTGGCGCGGCACTATTCTGAAAACGTTCATAAAGTCAGTTGTGTTATCAGGCAATCGCTGCAGCCGCTTGTCGGCGGGTGCTTTCCTTGTATTCACGCGACTGCATTTCCAGAATGCGCGATACGGTACGTTGAAATTCATTCGCCATTTTGCCTTCGGTGTACAACAGCTCGGGCTCGACTTCGGCTGACATGATCAGTTTGACACGGTGATCGTAAAGCACATCGATGAGCCACGTAAACCGCCGCGCCTCGGAGGCCATTTCTGCATTCATTTTCGGCAGACCCGACAGAATCACCGTATGAAACCGATTCGCGAGGTCCAGATAGTCATTTTGCGATCTCGGACCACGGCAGAGTGTTGCAAAATCAAACCAGATGACACCACCCGCACGTCGTAGCGACCTGAGCTCACGCGATTCTATCTTGATCCGGGGATCCTGGTCCGAAACTTCGGCAATACTCGAGAAGGTCTGCTGCAAGGCTTTTTCAGCCACTGCATCCAATGGGTAGTGATATACATCCACCTGCGCCATGATGCGCTTGCGGTAATCAGTACCTGCATCCACATTGAGAACATCCAGCTGTTCTCTGAGCAGCGCAATGGCAGGCAGTATCCGGTCACGGTGCAGACCCTCGGGATAGAGCGTGTCGGGGGCGTAATTGGAGGTCAGTACAAAAGAGACGCCATT
>CAMBJI010000010.1 GCA_945867725.1 Bordetella parapertussis | reverse complement strand
CCTCTCAACCCAGCATGCACCCGAGATGGAGCATAAGCAGATCGAGGAAGCGGCGATCGAAATGATCATCAAGCCCGTCGTGCCCAAGGAATGGCTGAAGGACACGCGCTTTCTGATCAACCCTACGGGTCGTTTCGTCATCGGAGGTCCGCAGGGTGATTGCGGTCTCACTGGACGCAAGATCATCGTCGACACCTACGGCGGCGCTGCACCTCACGGCGGTGGCGCTTTCTCCGGTAAAGATCCATCGAAAGTGGATCGCTCAGCTGCGTATGCCGGTCGTTATGTCGCAAAAAATATCGTTGCTGCTGGTTTGGCCGAGCGCGCGCAGATTCAGATTTCCTACGCCATCGGTATCGCCAAGCCAACATCGGTGATGGTCACTACCTTCGGCACCGGCAAGATCAGCGATGAAAAAATTGCAGCACTCGTTAGCGAGCACTTCGATCTCCGTCCGAAAGGCATCGTGCAAATGCTTGATCTGCTGCGCCCGATCTACTGCAAGACAGCAGCCTATGGCCACTTCGGTCGCGAAGAGCCCGAGTTCAGCTGGGAGCGTTCCGACAAAGCAGCGGCACTCAAGGCAGCGGCTGGTTTGTAAATCAGGGTCGCGTCATATAAAAACGGGCGAGCATTGCTTGCCCGTTTTTTTTCGTCTTCGATCTTCGATTCAAAATATTGTCTTGTGATGCAAGCACTCCCTCTTGAGCGCTCGCACACGTACGTTGTGCAGCTCATGCTGCTGATTGATGCAATGTCATGTTTCAAATATGCCGTAGACAGATTCGCATGATGCAGCCGTAAATGATTTCTTCGCTGCTAGAGTCGCGTTTGCTTAAAACAAACGGGCATCAACGATTTTCATGCATCTTCATTTTGCTCAGCATCGTCTGCGCGCATCGATTTTTCTTTTCTGTTGGTCGTTATCGTTTGTACTGACATCTGCGATTGCTCAGACAGCGCCGCTGCGTAAAGCAGGCTCCCGATTACCACCAACGCAAAAGTCTGAGCCTCTGATCGACCGACTCATTGTGACGCCTCATCTAATGCGAGGCAGCAAAATCGGTGCGCAACTCACGCAAGGCAAAACCTCGCGGCTGGCCGCGCTGGCCAATGCGCCTCTGACGCTGGATCGCAAGTTGTCCGGAAGCGCGCACCTGCTTCTGCTTAGTAAGCCTGTGACCTCGAACGAGGCGCGTGCCATCGCAGCGCGTTTACGGCAGAGCGGTGAAGTGATGAATGCCGAGCCTGATCTGATGATGCAAGCCGACAGTGTGCTGCCCAATGATCCCGGGTCCAGCACCTCACCCGGACAGTGGCATTACATGCCACCGGCCGGAAACAACCTTGGTGGTGCGAATCTGCCAGGCAGCTGGGATCTGACGCTGGGCAGCGAAACCATTGATGTCGCTGTGCTCGATACCGGCTACCGTCCGCACGCAGATTTGCAGTCTATGCTGCCGGGCTACGATTTCATTTCCTATGCATCAACCGCTAATGATGGTGATGGGCGCGACGCCGATGCCAGCGACCCGGGCGATTCTGTGGCGGCAGGCGAATGTGCGCGCGGATCTGCGGCGAGTTATTCAAGCTGGCACGGCACGCATGTAATGGGCACCATCGCTGCGCTGATGAACAATGGTTTGTATGGCACAGGGGTTGCGCCGCGTGTCCGCATCTTGCCCGTGCGCGTACTCGGAAAATGTGGCGGCTATACCTCCGACATCGCCGATGCCATGCGTTGGGCTGCCGGCATCGATGTGCCCAACGTGCCACACAATCCCTACCCAGCGCGCATCATCAATCTCAGTCTCGGCAGTTCGGGCACGTGCTCCGATGCGTTTCAAAGAGCGATTGACGATGTGAATGCGCTTGGGGCGATGGTTGTTATTTCATCCGGCAATGGCGCGTCGAATGCCGTTAATCAGCCAGCCAATTGCCGCGGCGCGCTGGCCATCACTGCGCATGCGGTTGATGGTGACAATGCCGAATACGCCAACATCGGGCCCGAGATACTTGTCAGTGCGCCCGGTGGCGGTTGCGGCACACTCGCTGCGGATTGCAATTCGGTTTACAGCAGTAATGGCGCGGCGGTGTACTCCTTGGGTAATGCGGGCACCACCACGCCGGGGCTGGATACAGGCGCATGGAAAATTGGCACCAGCATGGCCGCACCGCATGTCGCCGGCACGATCGCGCTGATGCTTTCACTGAACGCTTCGCTGGACCGCGCTGAAATCATTTCCATACTGCGCGCTTCCGCGCGACCGCCGCCGCTCACTAGTGCATGCGCGCTGGTTGCCAATGCAGGCCTGTGCGGCGCAGGTTTGCTGGATGGGCTGGCCACGCTGAACGCACTGAGTGCCCGCGGCCCTGTCATACAAATGGCGACCGATAGTCAGGTGGTCGCGCCAGCGGTAAATGTCCTGCTGCGCGGCAGCGTCAGAACTGCCGATGGTCATCCTGTTGTCAGCTATCAGTGGAGAGCTGCCGCCTCCAACCCCGCCAGTGTCAGCTTGCTCAATGCCAATCAGCCTGAGGCAAGTTTCACCGCACCGGCGCTCGGTCGTTATGTATTCACCCTCGAAGCTATCGACAGCGTCGGTGCTATCGCGACGGCATCTGCCAGCGTTCGAATCAATAACCTGCCGGTGACCGAGCCTGTGGCAGAGCAGCAGCTGGGCTGGGGCAGTCGATTACAACTGCAATTGCGAGCCACCGATGCCGACGGCGACGCGCTGGTATTTCATGCAAGCGCTCTTCCCGGGGGTGCCAGTCTGTCTGCAACGGGCGTGTTCAACTGGAGTGGCACTGCACCTGTGGGTAGCTACCGCATTCCCTGGTACGCCAGCGATGCGTATGGCGAAAGTTCGCAAGCCGAGTTGACGGTAACGGTCAGCGACGCCATTGGCACTGTCGGATCTATCAATGCGCCCGTAGGCAGCAGTAGCGGCGGTGGCGGTGGCGGCAGTTTGGACGGTGACCTCATGTTGTGGTCGTTTGCGCTGTTGGCGCTTGGGCGACGCGTTCGTCGGCGCTGATGGACGCACGCCATCCGGCGCGCTGGCAGTTCGCAGCTATCGTCTCCCTCATCTCGCTGCTCTTGCTCGCTTGGCCCGCAGCCACCGACATGCTGATGTGGCAGCGTGTTCAGATCGCCGATGGACAAGCCTGGCGCTGGCTAAGCGGGCACTTCGTGCATTTGAGTGTTCGGCATTACCTAAGCAATGTGCTGGGACTGCTCGTGATTTGCGAATGCATTTGGGATGAGCTCGGACTGGCGGACGCCTGCGTGCTGTCGGTATGGACAGCGGCCGGCACCAGCTTGCTGTTGTGGTGGTTTGCGCCAGCGATTGATTGGTACGCTGGCGTGTCCGGTCTTTTGCATGGTCTGTGGGCGGGCTGTGCCATGGCATGGTGGTGCCGCACCGGTGACAGAGTGGCTGGCGCTGCGCTCTTGCTGCTCGCGATCAAGCTGGTTTTGCCCTCATATGCCTTGAGTGAGATGCCAGTAGTCACGGTCGCGCATGCCTATGGCGCGCTATCGGGTCTGGTTTGGGCGGTTTTTCGGGCACGCGCACGACGTCATGGAATTTTCAGTTAAAATATGAACCTGCCAAGGAGCGTTGCGACGAAATTATCTGAATTTCGCCAGGCTTGGTCAGTCTTCACCGCAACCGCGCTCACGTTACTTTTTTTCAATTGAAAGGAGAGCGTGATGAGCGCCGTATTAAAAACCTCAAACACCCACGACTACCACGTTGCAGATATCAGCCTTGCTGACTTTGGTAACAAGGAAATGCGTATTGCCGAAACTGAAATGCCTGGTCTGATGGCCATTCGTTCGGAATTCGCCGCCAAGCAACCGCTCAAGGGCGCGCGCGTGACAGGTTCCCTGCACATGACGATTCAGACGGCCGTGCTGATTCAGACGCTCGAAGCCTTGGGCGCACAAGTTCGCTGGGCATCGTGCAACATCTACTCGACGCAAGATCATGCAGCCGCTGCTATCGCTGCTACCGGTACGGCAGTGTTCGCCTACAAAGGCGAAACACTCGACGAGTACTGGGACTACACCCATCGCATTTTTGAGTGGCCAGACAATGGCTACTCAAACATGATTCTGGATGACGGCGGTGATGCTACTTTGCTGCTGCATCTGGGCACACGCGCTGAGACTGATATCAGTGTGCTGGATCATCCTGATTCAGAGGAATCGGTTTGCCTTTTCAACTCGATCAAGAAAAAACTCGCGACTGACAAGACTTGGTACTCCACCCGTCTGGCGCAAATCATCGGCGTGACTGAAGAGACCACGACCGGTGTGCATCGTCTGTATCAGATGCACAAAGAAGGCAAGCTGGCTTTCCCCGCGATCAATGTCAACGACTCGGTTACCAAGTCCAAGTTCGACAACCTGTATGGCTGCCGTGAATCGCTGGTCGATGCCATCAAGCGTGCCACTGACGTCATGATCGCCGGCAAAGTTGCTGTCGTTGCTGGCTATGGCGACGTGGGCAAGGGCTCTGCACAAGCGCTGCGCGCTTTGTCTGCTCAGGTTTGGGTCACGGAAGTCGATCCTATCTGTGCGCTGCAGGCAGCGATGGAAGGTTATCGCGTTGTAACCATGGACTATGCCGCCGAACACGCCGACATCTTCGTGACCGCCACCGGTAACTACCATGTGATCACGCTTGAGCACATGAAGAAGATGAAAGATCAGGCCATCGTTTGCAACATCGGTCACTTCGACAATGAAATCGAAGTCGTCGCGCTGAAGCAGTACACCTGGGAAAACATCAAGCCTCAAGTCGATCACGTGATCTTCCCTGATGGCAAGCGCATCATTCTGCTCGCCGAAGGTCGTCTGGTGAATCTGGGTTGCGGTACAGGCCATCCATCGTATGTGATGAGCTCGTCGTTTGCGAACCAGACGATTGCGCAGATTGAACTGTTCACCAACACCAAGGCGTATCCGATCGGTGTTTACACCTTGCCTAAGCATCTCGATGAAAAAGTCGCGCGTCTGCAGCTCAAAACGCTCAATGCGCAGCTCACGGAATTGTCCGCGGAACAAGCGGCCTACATCGGTGTGACCACGCAAGGTCCGTTCAAGCCTGAGCACTACCGCTACTAATCGTAGAATGGATTCTGCATCGCCGGGCTCACGAGGCCCGGTGATGCATGGATTCTTTACCTACTCTACCTACGCGCGACCCACACGCGTCACACATGCGCCTGCCGCTTCTCTGGCTGATTAATACGGCCGCGATTTTCGCCCTACCCCATTTGCTCGACTCCGTGCAGGTCGACAGCTTCACCACTGCGCTCACTGCAGCGCTCGTTCTCGGGCTAGTCAATACGCTGATTCGTCCCGTACTGATTTTGCTTACGCTGCCGGTGACTTTCCTGACGCTCGGGTTATTCGTGTTCGTGATCAACGGCCTGATGTTCTGGGCGGTCGCTGATCTGGTCTCTGGCTTTCAGGTCGCAGGATTTGGTGCTGCCGTGCTTGCTGCGTTTGTCTACAGTCTTCTGTCCTGGCTACTGTCGGCTATCTTGATACGAAAAAAGTGATTCATTCAATGACTACTCCCGCTTTGAATACGCCCGCTATCAGTATGGAATTCTTCCCGCCCAAGACCACCGAGGGTGCGGACAAACTGCGCGCGGCGCGCGTGCAGCTCGCCGAACTCAGGCCCGAGTATTTCTCAGTCACGTTTGGTGCTGCAGGATCGACTCAGGCCGGAACGCGCGACACCGTACTGGAAATTCAACGCGAAGGTCACAAGGCCGCGCCGCATTTGTCTTGCATAGGTCGTAGCCGTACCGAGCTGCGCGAGATCATCACTGAATACAAATCGCACGGGATACGCCATATCGTTGCCTTGCGAGGCGATCTGCCTAGCGGCTTTGGCGGCCTCTCTGGTGAGTTCAGTCACGCCAGCGAGCTGATCGAATTCATCCGCGCTGAAACTGGTGACTGGTTTCATATCGAGACAGCGGCCTACCCAGAGATGCATCCGCAGGCGCGCTCACCGCAAGATGATCTGCAGAACTTCATTCGCAAGATCAAAGCCGGTGCCAACTCGGCGATCACGCAGTATTTTTATAACGCGGATGCTTATTTCCGTTTTGTTGATGAAGTAAAAAAAGCCGGTGTCGATGCACCTGTTGTTGCCGGCATTATGCCCATTACTAATTACACCCAGCTCATGCGTTTCTCTGACATGTGTGGCGCAGAGATACCGCGCTGGGTTCGCCTGAAACTTGCCAGTTTTGGCGATGACAGCGCTTCTATTCGCGCTTTCGGTTTGGATGTGGTCACGCAGATGTGTGATCGGCTGATTGCTGGTGGTGCGCCGGGCCTGCACTTTTACACACTCAACCAGGCTGCGCCAACGATCGCGATCTGGCGGGGGATCACTGGACGTTAATCAGTCGGTCAGGATCACATCCAACGGAATATCAAAAACGTCTGCCGGAAAATCAGCTTTCGTGATCGAATACGCAATGCCGACGGCCAGCGGTCGAGGCGATTGCGCGAGCGTGCGATCGAAATAACCACCGCCATAGCCAAGACGATACTGCGCGTCGTTGTAACCCACGCAAGGTGCGAGGACCGCATCAGGTTTCACAAAATGATTCCGATTTGTCGGGGCCAGAGTACCGCTGGCGTCGCGCGCCAGTGCATCGCCGGTCTGCCAGTGAACGAAGTGCAAAGGCTGATTTTTTTCCAGTACGACCGGCATGACCACCTGTATCCCGCGCCCGGGAAGCGTCGCATACAGTGCGGTCAGATCCGGCTCGCCCGCCATGGGCAGATAGGCGCCCAGCACCGCGACTTGATTCGCGTCCAGCCATGCCAATAGTTTTGATGCAATTCGCGCATCTGACTGCGCTTTCACATCGACCGATAGGGCCTTGCGTGCAGCAATCAATTCCTTGCGCAGGTCTGCTTTTTCGTTATTGATTTTCATAGATAAAAAGAATGCTTGTGTCGTCGATTTATTTCAAGGGCGCATGCTATTCTAAACAGACTGTTTACTAATAGAAACCTGGAATTTGCATGACAAAGAGAAGCTGGATCACCCTGGGAATTTTTTGTGCTGTTGCCACAGCATCGATGGTGCCTTCGTCGGCGGTTGCCGGGCGACGCGCACCGATTGCACTTACTGCCGCTGATGCGGATTTCATCGCCTTACGAGAAGCGGCAATGCGCGGCGATATGGGTGAGGCGGGCAGGATCTCGATGCGACTGTCCGATTACCCTTTGCAGTCTTATATCGAATACTACAGGCTGTATCCACGGCTGGCATCGGCACCCGAGGGCGAAGTACGCAGCTTTCTGTCCAAGCATGAAGGTAGCGCCATCGGCGATCGCTTGCGTAATGACTGGTTGCTGCTCATAGGCCGTGCTCGCGACTGGCGCTTGTTTGACGAGCAGTATCCACAATTTGTGTTGAATGACGATACTCAGCTCAAATGCTATGCCCTGTCATCGAAAATGGCTAAAGGCGAGATCGTTACCAAAGCGGCACAGGATTTGTTGGTGCAACCCAAAGCTTATGGTGAAGCTTGCGTCGATCTGATCGGTCGCTTGCAGCGCGAAAAACAATTCAGCGACGCCGATGTATGGAAGCAGGTTCGGCTCTCAGTGGAATTCGGTGTGTCGGGTACAGCGCGACGTATCGCGGCCTTCACGGATGTCAGCGAAAAGCAGCTGGTTCAGGCCATTGACAAACCTAACGCCATCATCGATCAGGGTGCGAGCGGTTCAAGGGCGGCGCGCGAGTTGCTCATCATTGCCATCGGTCGCATTGCCCGCACGGATATCGAGCGCGCTATCAAAGCACTTGAGCGTGTTCAGACGCGCTTATCCGGAGAAGAACTTGCTGCGGCTTGGGCGCAGCTTGCATTGCCCGCGTCACTGTCGCTGTCCAAAGATGCAGCGCCGTATTGGCGCAAGAGCTGGGGTGCATTTTTGTCGCAAGAGGGATATCAGTGGCGCGCGCGTGCTGCTTTGCGCGAGGCTGACTGGCCCATGGTCGCCAAAGCGATTGAGAGCATGCCACCTGATCTGCAAAAAGATCCCGCTTGGGTTTACTGGCGCGGGCGCGCGCAGCTGGCCGCAGGTGCTGCTGAAGATGCGCATAAGTATTTTCAGTTGATTGCGGGCCAGCATAATTTTTACGGCATCCTTGCGATGGAAGAGCTTGGACTCAAAGTCGCGCCTTTGCCCCGACCCCAGCCATCCAAGGCCGACGAAATTGCAGAGGCGTCTAATAATGCTGGCTTGCGTCATGCACTGAAATTTTTCGATATGGAATTACGCTTTGAGGGCAATCGCGAGTGGAACTGGCAACTACGTAAAATGAATGAGCGCCAGTTGCTTGCTGCCGCCGAGTTTGCGCGTCGCAATGAGGTGCTGGATCGCATGGTAACGACAGCAGATCGTACAAAGGTGGAACTCGATCTAACCCAACGCTATCCGACACCATATGACGACATTATGCAGACGGCTACACGTCCGATTGGTCTGGACAAGGCCTGGGTATACGGACTCATTCGTCAGGAATCGCGTTTCATTCGATCGGCACGCTCTCAGGTCGGGGCATCGGGTTTGATGCAGATCATGCCCGGCACAGCCACTTATGTTGCTCGTAAAATTGGCATGTCCGGTTTCACGCTCAGCAGTCTGAATGACATCAAGACCAATATCACGCTGGGTACGCAATATCTGAACATGGTTCTGTCTAACCTTGGCGGCTCGCAAACGTTGGCAACGGCTGCCTACAATGCCGGGCCGGGTCGTCCGCGCCAGTGGCGTTCCACACTCAGCAAACCGGTCGAGGGTGCGATTTTTGCTGAGACTATCCCCTTCACTGAAACGCGGGTCTATGTGAAAAATGTGATGGCCAACACGACGTGGTATGCCGCCATGTTTGAGAACAAACCTCAGTCCATGAAAACCCGGCTCGGCATGGTGACACCGCGCGACGCCAATCTCGGCGAACTTGGCGATCTGCCATGACCGCCATGCATCACGAGGCTGTTTTAGTTATTGGCGGTAGCGGTTTCATCGGCTCGCACATCGTCGCGCGGCTCGCTGCGTCTGGTCGTCATGTTGTCGTACCGACGCGCCATGTGCCCCGCGCCAGTCATTTGCTCGTGCTGCCTACCGTACAGGTAGTTGAAGCTGATATCAATGACGATGCCACGCTGGATCGACTGATTGCGCAAGCAAATGCGGTGATCAATTTGGTCGGCGTGCTGCATTCAAAACCCGGCAATCCCTGGGGACCGCAATTTGAACAAGCTCACGTCGCGCTGCCAAAGCGCATTGCGCAGGCGTGCAGCAGACTGGGCGTGAAGCGTTGTTTGCACATGTGCGCACTGGGTGCTGCCAGCGATGCGCCGTCGATGTATCAGCGTTCCAAAGCCGCAGGTGAACAGCTCATGCTCGCGGCGCTCGATCTGGAGGTCACGTCGTTTCGTCCATCGGTCGTGTTCGGACCGGAAGATAAATTTCTGAATGTTTTCGCGCGCATGCAGGCCATATTGCCTGTCATGGTCGTGGGTGGTGCCGATGCAAAATTCCAGCCGGTGTTTGTCGGCGATCTGGCGCAGGCCTTCGTCGATGCGCTGGATGACCCCAAAAGCATCGGTAAAGTCTACGAGCTGGTCGGCCCCCATGTATACAGCTTGCGCGAGCTGATCCGTCTCTCCGGTACCTACGCACATCATCGACGGCCCGTGATTGGGTTGCCGGCGTCGCTGGCGCGCATTCAGGCGTTCTTGCTCGAGCATGTGCCGGGTGGGCCCGTCATGAGTCGCGACAATCTCGACTCCATGAAAGCCGACAATGTCGCCAGTGGCGACTATCCCTTGCCACACGCATGGCATCCGACTGCACTGGAAGCGGTCGCGCCGCATTATCTCGCGCCGCGCTGACACATGACAGGGCCCGTCAAAACCTATGTGGTCGGCGGCGCAGTACGCGATGCCCTGCTCGGTTTGCCCGTCAAAGATCGTGATTACGTTGTGGTGGGCGCGACACCGGACCAGATGCGTGCGCAAGGCTTTCTTCCAGTGGGTAGAGACTTCCCCGTTTTTTTGCATCCCGATACGCATGAAGAATATGCGCTCGCGCGCACCGAGCGTAAAACCGCACCGGGCTATACCGGGTTTAGTTTTCATGCGTCGCCCGATGTCACGCTGGAACAGGACTTGTTGCGGCGTGATCTGACTATCAATGCCATCGCACAGGATATCGACGGCACGCTGATTGACCCCGTTGGCGGCCGCGCTGATCTGGAAGCGCGTGTTTTCCGTCATGTCTCGAAAGCGTTTGCCGAAGACCCGGTGCGTATCTTGCGCGTTGCACGTTTTGCTGCCCGGTTTACCGAATTCTCCGTTGCCGAAGAAACGCTGTTACTGATGCGGCAGATGGTGGCGTCCGGTGAAGTCGATGCATTGGTGCCTGAGCGTGTCTGGCAAGAGCTCTCACGCGGTCTGATGGAAGCAAAGCCTTCGCGCATGTTCATACTCTTGCGCGACGCTGGCGCACTGGCGCGCATCCTGCCGGAAATCGCCGCGCTGGATGGCGTACCGCAGCCGGCGCAGCATCATCCTGAAATCGATACGCTAGTCCATGTGATGATGGTGATCGATGCTGCAGCTCAGCAATCAGCTTCGCTGGCGATACGTTTTGCTGCGCTCGTGCATGACCTGGGCAAGGGCACGACATCGCCCGAGCAATGGCCACGGCATATTGCGCATGAAGCACGCAGCGTGACGCTGGTGGAGACCTTGTGTGAGCGGCTGAAAATTCCGGGTGATGTGCGTGACCTCGCTGTGATGACGGCGCGCGAGCATGGCAATGTCGGACGCGCGTTTGAGATGCGTGCCGACACACTGGTGAAAATACTGGAGCGTTGTGATGCCTTTAGAAAGCCGGCGCGATTTATGGATTTGCTTGTGGCCAGCGAGTGCGATTCTCGTGGCCGTACCGGATTTGAAGACCGTCCTTTTCCGCAGCGCGTTTTTTTGCAGACCGTGCTCGCTGCTGCGCAATCTGTCGACGGTGGTCAGATTGCCGCCAAGGTCTCTGCTATGCCTGCCGACAAACCCGCAGATGCGATAGCGCAGGCGATACGCGCTGCACGCGTTGCCGCAGTGGCGGCGGTCATGCCGCATAAAAAAGCGGACCCACATCATTGATGGGGTCCGCAACGCGCCGGGGGTGGCGCGGGGTTCAGACCAATCGGTAAATCACGGTATTACGGTTGTGGCGTCAGCTGGTGGTGCGGCGCTGCGGCCATTTCATCCGCTGTCAGCTTGCCATCTTTGTTCTTGTCCAGCTTGTCGAAGTCGCGGACCAATCGTTGCATTTTTGCGGCTTCTGCCTCGGCCTTGCTCAGTGCGCCATCGCCGTCGGTATCGGCTTTTTTCCAGTAGTCGCGCATGCTCTGTCTGAACTGCTCGCGCATCGCGCGATGATGCGCCTGCATTTCTTCAGTAGAAATAAAACCATCTTTGTTGGTATCTGCTTCGGTAAACAGGCGATCCATACCTTCGCGTGATTCTTCGCGGCTCACGCGACCATCTTTATTCTTGTCAAACTGTCCGAACATGGGCGGCATTCTGTCGTTTTGCATGGCATCGCCGTGCATATCGTCGCCATGCTTGCCTTCGCCTTTTTTGTGGTGATCGGCGTGAGCCAGACTGCCGGTCAGCAGTCCCGCCAACATTAACCAGCGGAATGAGTGCAGTTTCATGTGTCACCTTTACTTGGGTTGGTTACCGGGTACTGTCCACAAGTACTGACCCGGCGAGCCTATGGTCGCTCGCCAGATGCAGGGTGACGCAATGGGTTTACCGCTTGTTACAGAAAGATCAGGAAAATTGTTACTGGCCATAGGCGTGCAGCAAAAACTGCTGCAATGCCTCGGCGTGCGTGTTCATTTTTCCATCGGGATGCCAGATCGCGCCCACCTCCATCGGCGGGACTAGATCCAAAATGGGGCGCGCCTCAATGCGCTTGCCCTCCAGTGACCAGGGACGAAACACCATGTCCGAGAGCACGGTCACGCCGAATCCATGGGCGACCAGACCACGTACCGCCTCAATCGACATCGTACGAAAGGCAGTATTGGGTTTGATACGTCGCGATTTCCAGTACGCCAGCGTTGACTCCTCAGCCTCGTCAGCGGTCACCATGATGTAGGGGTGCTGCGCGATATCTTTGAACGAAGGCGAGGGAATTTTCGCCAGCGCATGGTCCGGCGCGACCCAGAGCTGGCGGCGCGAGCGCACCATCACCGCATGACCGAAACGTTCGGGTCGGCGGATGTTCGACAGAATCGCGACGCCCAGATCCACTTCCTTGTTCAGCACAGCTTGCTCAATGCTGGGACGGTCCATGTCACGCAAGTCGATTTCCACCTCCGGATAGCTGGCGCGAAAGCGCGCAAGCAGGTCGGGCAGCAGATAGCCCAACACCGTATACGAGGCCGCCATTCTGACGGTGCCGCGCAATTGGGGTGCCCGAAAACGGGGCTTGTGGGTGGCGTCGCGCACCGAATCCAGAATGTGGCAGGCCTGCAGAAAAAAGTCCTGACCTTCCGGCGTCAGCGACACGCCTTGCGATAGGCGATAGAAAAGCCGCACGCCCAGCTCTTTTTCCAGTGCCAGCACGGCATTCGTGATCGCCGACTGGGACACGTTTTCGCTCGAGGCGGCCATCGAAAACTGGCCGTTGCGGGCCGCCGATACGAAATACCGCAATTGCCGCAGGGTGACGTTGTTGATTGACATGGGTGAACGCTTCGAGGTATTAGTTTTTCAGATATTAAGCTTGCGTATTTGTGATTTTACGATACCTTAGTCACTGCCTATACTCCAGCTCATAGTTATAAAACTGCGGGGAGACCGTCATGAACGCACCACTGAACAAGCAGCAGGCGCTGCAGCCGGATTCCATATCACTGGATGACAAATACACGCTCGAGCGCGGCCGTGTTTTTCTGACTGGCACGCAGGCGCTGGTTCGTTTGCCAATGATGCAGCGTCAGCGCGATCTCGCTGCTGGTCTAAACACCGCAGGTTTCATCACCGGCTACCGCGGCTCCCCGCTGGGCAGCGTGGATCAGACCGCAGCCAAGGCCAGAAAACATCTCGAGGCGCATCACGTGCGCTTTCATCCCGGCCTCAATGAAGACCTGGCGGCCACCTCGATTTGGGGTACGCAACAGGTCAATCTTTTTCCGGGTGCGACCTACGACGGCGTGTTTTCCATGTGGTACGGCAAGGGACCTGGCGTTGACCGATCCGGCGATGTCTTCAAGCACGCCGTGGCTGCAGGTACCGCGCCGCACGGTGGCGTACTTGCGTTGGCGGGCGACGATCATGCGGCTAAATCTTCGACCAACGCGCACCAGAGCGAACACATTCTCAAAGCCTGTGGTTTACCGGTGCTTTATCCCTCCTCGGTACAGGAATATCTCGATTACGGTCTGCATGGTTTTGCGATGAGCCGTTACACTGGTTTGTGGGTGGCGATGAAATGTGTGACGGATGTGGTGGAATCCGGCGCCACCGTCGATGTTGATCCCGAGCGCGTGAAGATTGCCTTGCCTGATGATTTCGATATGCCCGCCGGTGGTCTCAGCATTCGTTGGCCGGATGGCATCCTTGAGCAGGAAGAGCGGCTGGTCAATTACAAATGGTACGCAGCCCTCGCCTATGCGCGTGCGAATCACCTCAATCGCGTGATTTGGGACAGCCCGAATGCGCGCTTCGGCATCATGACCGCAGGTAAATCCTATCTCGACACGCGTCAGGCGCTGGAAGATTTGGGTATCAACGAATCCGTTGCACGCGATATCGGTTTACGTCTCTACAAAGTGGGCATGAGCTGGCCACTCGAAGCGGAAGGTACGCGCGCGTTTGCGACCGGTCTAGAAGAAATTCTGGTTGTCGAAGAAAAACGTCAGCTGCTTGAATATCAGCTCAAAGAAGAACTCTACAACTGGCGCAATGATGTGCGTCCCCGTGTGGTCGGCAAGTTTGATGACACCGGCGAGTGGAGCAATACGCGCCGCAGTGGTCATGGTGAATGGCTACTGCCGGGCACTTATGAACTCAATCCAACGCAAATTGCGCGCGCAATTGCGGCGCGCATCTCGAAATACTTTGCCGGCCATCCGGTCGAACAGCGTGTGCGTGAACGTATTGCCTATCTGGAGTCGCGCGAAGCTGTTCTGAAAGTCAGCACGGGTACCAATCCGCAAAAAGATCGTACGCCGTATTTTTGCTCAGGCTGTCCGCACAACACCTCAACGCGTGTGCCCGAAGGCAGTCGTGCACTCGCCGGCATTGGTTGCCACTACATGGCCTTGTGGATGGATCGCTCCACTTCCACCTTCACGCACATGGGTGCCGAAGGTACGACCTGGATTGGTCACGCGCCCTTCACCACCGAGCAGCATGTGTTTGCCAATATTGGTGACGGTACTTACTACCATTCGGGCCTGCTCGCGATTCGTGCCTCTGCTGCAGCCAAGGTCAATATGACCTACAAGATTTTGTTCAACGATGCTGTTGCCATGACGGGTGGCCAGACGCATGATGGCCCGCTTGATCCCGCGACGATTTCGCGGCAGGTGGCTGCTGAAGGTGTGACGCCGATTGTGGTGGTCACCGACGAGCCGGACAAATACCCGGCCACCACCAACTGGGCGCCTGGCGTGACGATTCGTCATCGCAGCGAGCTCGACGCGGTGCAACGCGAAATGCGCGAAGTCAAAGGCGTCTCTGCCATCATCTACGATCAGACTTGTGCGTCCGAGAAGCGTCGTCGCAGGAAGCGCAATACTTTTCCTGATCCGGCCAAGCGTGCTGTCATCAATGAGGCCGTGTGCGAAGGTTGTGGCGATTGCAGCGTCAAATCGAACTGTCTTTCAGTCGAACCACTCGAAACTGAATTCGGTCGCAAGCGTCAGATCAATCAATCCAGCTGCAATAAGGATTTTTCTTGCGTGACTGGTTTCTGCCCGAGCTTTGTCACGGTCGAAGGCGGACAGCTGAAGAAACCGAAAAAAGCGGCGATGAAAGATGCCAGCGGCAGCGCAATTTCTGCCATGTCACGTGCAGCAAAACTCAGCGCACCGCAACTGCCTTCGCTCAGTGAGCCTTTTGGCGTGCTGGTCACGGGTATTGGCGGCACCGGCGTGGTGACCGTGGGCCAGATTCTGGCGATGGCAGCACACGTTGGCGGCAAGGCTTGCAGCGTACTCGACATGAGCGGCCTCGCGCAAAAAGGCGGGCCGGTGATGTCGCATGTGCGTCTGGCAGAAAAAGATGACCAGATACATTCGACCCGCGTCGGTACCGGTGCAGCGGATCTGGTGATTGGTTGCGATGTGATTGTTGCCGCGAGCAAGGATGCAATTGCGCGCATGGGCAGTGGCCGCACGCATGCGGTCATTAATTCCACACTTGCGCCAACAGCGGCGTTTGTCAAAAATCCGGATTGGGTCTATCCGGATGTCAGCGCTGCGGACAATATTCGTAAGGCCTGTGGTGATGAAGCCGTCGCTGCCGTCGAGGCCGGCAAGATTGCTACTACGCTGATGGGCGACGCGATTGCGACCAATATGTTCATGCTGGGTTATGCATTCCAGCGGGGCTGGGTGCCGCTGTCTGAGCAGGCGCTGCTCAAGGCAATCGAACTCAATGGCGTTTCGGTTGATTTCAACCAGCAGTCGTTTGCCTGGGGCCGTTTGGCAGCCGACAATCTGGACTCTGTAGAGAAAGAAATGAAGGCGCTCGCACCGGCACAGGTGATCGAATTCAAACGCGCGCCAACGCTGGATGAAACCATCAAGCGCCGTATAGCCTTCCTCACGGATTATCAGAATGCGACTTATGCGGATAGTTATCGGCAGTTCGTCGAACAAGTTCGCGCCGCTGAAAGTAAGTTGGTATCCGCTGGACAAAGCTTGCGTCTGACTGAAGCCGTCGCGCGTTATTACTTCAAGCTCATGGCTTACAAGGACGAATACGAAGTCGCGCGTTTGTATAGTGATC
>CAMBJI010000009.1 GCA_945867725.1 Bordetella parapertussis | reverse complement strand
GTTCCGCCATTGCGTGAGCGTGGCAATGACACAGAATTACTGGCAAAGCATTTTCTTGAGGAGCTGAATCAGAAAGCCGCTACCAGCAAGCGATTCTCCAGATCGGCTCTAGACCAACTACACCGCCATCGCTGGCCCGGTAATGTGCGCGAATTAAAAAATCTGGTGCATCGTGCTTTCATTCTCTCTACGGACCTACTGACATTGGAGATTCCAACCGAGGCTGGCAAAAAATTAGCGATGGTGATCGATGGCATGCTTGATTTCACGATCGGCACTGCATTGGCCGATGTGCAGAAAGAAATTATTTTAGCGACACTGCATCATTACCGAGGCAACAAGCGTCAGACGGCCGAAACTTTGGGCATCAGCCTTAAAACGCTGTACAACCGCCTCAAAGCGTACTGACCGCTTCCGCCGCACGCAACAACACATCTGCATCACCACTCGCCAGCTGCTTTGCATCAGACAGGTTTTGACGAAAACGGCGCGCACCAGGCAAACCCGCCATCAATCCCAGCATATGTCGGGTGATACTGTTGAGTCGCGGTCCGCCCAAGGCAAGCTGGGCACGAATATATGGCAGCATCGCATTGATGATCTGCACACGCGTGCGCGCGTACTCGGCATCGCCGTAATAACGTGAATCAAAATCGGCCATGAGGTAGGGGTTGTGATAAGCCTCACGACCAAGCATCACACCATCTACCTGAGTCAGATGGCTATCAATCTCATTCAGCGTGCGAATCCCGCCATTGATGATGATTTCCAGTTGTGGAAAATCTTTTTTCAGCTGGTAAGCATAGTCATAACGCAGTGGCGGAATTTCACGATTTTCTTTGGGTGACAATCCGCTGAGAATGGCATTACGTGCATGCACGACAAAGGTTTTGCATCCTGCATCTGCCACCTGACCAACGAAGTCGCGCACGAAACCATAACTGTCTACGTCATTGATGCCGATACGGTGTTTGACAGTGACGTCAATACTTACCGCATCGCGCATGGCCTTCACACAATCGGCCACCAGCGCAGGCTCAGCCATCAGGCAAGCGCCAAATGCACCGCGCTGAACGCGCTCGGAAGGACAGCCGCAATTGAGGTTGATCTCGTCATACCCCCATTCCTCCCCGAGTTTCGCGCACTGGGCAAGATCATCAGGCTCGCTGCCACCCAGCTGCAGCGCCACCGGATGTTCCTCATCACTGAAATCAAGATGACGTGCTCTGTCACCGTGAATAATCGCCCCGGTCGTGACCATCTCGGTATAGAGCCAGGTGTGACGCGTGATCTGCCGATGGAACATGCGGCAATGGCGATCGGTCCAGTCCATCATTGGGGCAACGGACAGACGTCTGGCGGGCAATGTTGGTGGAGAAGCGCTCACGATTTATTCGATGCAATAACGATGCAGTATTGTACCGGCTGGCTTGCATTGCGTGATTTGCAGTAAATAGTTCGCCCCTCTTCGTTTAAGAACGCGCTAACCGAAAAATTATCTTCGTGATTGGGGGCGACTGCTAACTCTACGAAGTCGCAGGTAGTCGCAGTCGCCCGCTAGCAGGCGGAGCCTCGAAAATTACATTGAACCGGTCACTGGCCAGCTTTGATATTTTTCTTTTTTATCAGGCTGGACAGAATTTTTGGTGAAATATTGGTGATTTCCAAGACATCTTTGGTATCGCCAATATTAAATCGAGGCAGCTTCTCCTCCGGCAAGTCAGCGACACAACTTGCGAGAAAATCTTGTATTTCCACTATTTTTGTATGGTCTGCCAACAAGAGTATGTGTGCTTGCTTCTTCGATGCCAGCGGACCGGGTTTCACGGTGACGCCTTCGAAACGCGAGGCCAGTCGTTCTTGTAGCGCTATGTAGTCTGGCAGAATCGCATTCGGTATCGAAGATGAAAGAGATGCGGAATTTCCGGCACGAATCCATTTTTCCGCATTCTTCTTTTCAAGCTTTTGCAGGGCTCTATCGTCTGTGGTGGATGGCAATGTAATCGTGATTTGCCCCGGATGATTTAAATTGAAGGGCATTTCAGTTACCGTCAGTAATGCGCTCAAGTCTGGTACCACTTGACGAATTTTTCCGCCTGTCTTTTCATGCAGAAAGCTGCGTATCGCAATGCAATCAGAATCAACGGTGTCAGGCATGGAAGATGGAATCTGGGCAAACAACTTGACTTCGTTATCGAATAATTTTTCTAATGTTCTCTGACGTTTTTTCTTCTCGCCGGATTGCCATGTCACCCCGGATTCTTCGTCCTTTTTTAAAGTCAGCTTAACGAAATCATTACGCAGATGAATCATCAGGGCACCACTCTGGCTAGCTACATAAAATGGCGTGTGACTTTCATAGTCGGACCGCACACGGGCGTATCCACTTGTTGGATGAAAACCATAGTTTAGTAGGGCCAATCCTTCGAGGCCCATGCTCCTGTTGTGTTCCTTGCGATCCAGAGTAGCTTTGTCGAGATAGGGTAGATCGACGGTCAGTTGACGGTTTTCGATGCCTTTCCGACACCACTTTTCAATTTCCAATTCGGTCGCTGAAGGTACATCATTGCCCCGGGCACGATGTTGTTTATTGTTTACCGACAGTGCGCCATGAGTGCCAGACCGCAAACCATATTCGATAGTCGATACGGAATCTCCATCAGGATTGACGATAGACACGAAGTGACTTTCGCCATTGATGCCCTTTCTGATATAGGTTCCGGTTCCGACGCAATGATTCAGCGTTTCTCCCTCTTGTTTCAGTGCCTTGGCGTTCGACAGGCACTGCAGGGACCAGCCCGGTTGCTGGGGCAAATTGATGGTATGGCCTTCTGCATCGACGACGAGTGAGGTCTGGGGCAAATTGATGGTGTGGGTTTGCACGCCTTTTGCGTCGACGAAGAGTGAGGTCCAGCGGATGCCGTCAAAGGTTTTATTTTGATTCAGCAAGGTGGTCATTTGCGGTTGGTGCCATTGGCAACTGCAGTGCAACAAGTCAATGATGCTGGCGCTCTCATAAAGCAGAGATATGGCAAACGGTGCGCAATCGGTTTTTTCGAACCGTGCGAGATCATGTTCCAGTTTATTCTTTACCAGTTCTGCGTGGATTCTTTCCCCAAACTTCAAACTGTCCGGCTGCATGACGGCTTGAATAAGGCGTGGCATCAGTAAAGAAGAAACATGGTCGAGGGCGACGTCTGTCATCAGATCAAAGGCGGGTAATTCACTCAGCATCCGGGGTTTTATCCATCCGGTATCCAGCGCCCTTGTAGCCGTATTTTTTAGAAATGCGCTTGCCATATCAATCTTAAACTTTTCCTGCAAATGGTCCGCATAGCCCAACGCATAATTCAGCAAGGGCTCTGCCGACGGCATCGCATTTACATCAACGTCGATCCCATATCTTTCCTGTAAATATTCGGAACACGCAATCGCAAATTTGTTGATGGATTCATCGCTACCAATTTCGTTTCCGATCTGCTCCAGTTTTTCACGAAGCATTACGGTGTCATTAAACAACCATTGTTGCCAGTCGTATTTACGAAAATCCGTACAGTATCTACTTTGTATGTTGCAGCATGCATTAATAAAGACTTTGGATGCTACCTGTCTACCGCAATGATTTAGCCATTTCGCTGCGCCATTGATGCTACCAGCCCACTGGATCAGTAAACCAAACTGAAATTCAGTGGATACGACGGCAGGATCTTTAAGGTTCGAAATAACAATACTGTTGACGGCAGACGAGTAAAATTTGCAGGCCATATCGAAACAAGATTCTTTGACCTTAATGTCTAGTTTGCCATCCAGATGATTCCACAGCTTCACTGCAATGGCAGGTGAATTGTCGTTTGATCTCAATGCGAATTTCAGGACTTCAACTTGTGTATCGAAATCCACTGTACCGCCTTCCAGCAATGAACTGACATCTGCTTCACGTTTACGGTGTACAGCGTCGAACAGTTGTAATCTGGGAATCTTTCGAAGACAAGCTTCCATTTGCGTATAGCGATTGTTGATGGCAAATTGCAGGTGGTCATAGGTTGGCTTGACTTCTCCTGTTTCTAAAAGATTCATGAGGGTTTCTTGTCTGGTCGTATGCGCTTCAACGGTGGCCGAGTACTCTCCTTTAAAAAATGAACGGCATAATTAAAAATACTTTGCCAATTTTCTTTCTCGCTTATAAGTTCGCATAATGGCTTCTGTTTAAGAAAAAGCGATACGATTTCGGAGTCATGAGTCTCGATCGCGCGAGTAAGAGTTTCTGAAGCAGCATGCTCCGCTAATGAGTATTGTGTTATTGCAGTTATGAGTTCCTGATTGTTTTTTTTCAGTGCTTTTTTAAGCAACTCTGCTAACTCGCCGCAACTAAAATATCCTCGGCGAAGAAATGGCAGCAAGGGACTGGTACCGGGTTCCGCGGAAAGTGCCAGCTGCTTAACTGTTTCTTCCTTTATCAGATCAGGATGTTTTTCTACAAGAAAGCAGATGATTTCCGGGTTCTGTCCGGCCAGTTGCAAGGCATACGACTTTGTTTCTGCCAAGGTGAGCGGGCGGCAATTCCAGGCCGTGATCAAATCGGAAAGCGAACCTTGCTCTATCGCTTTTAGCGTCTCGGCAATATGCAAGATAGCGTCCCGGCGAGGGACTAAGCTATCGCGGACGATATTTTTGTAAGGATGAATATTCATGGACTATTTCTCGATTGGTGAATAAGAGATAGGTAGGTAATAAAATGCAATTTACGGTTCCGTTTCAATTACGATAAATCTACTTTACATAGCGTTATGCATAATTACGTCATACAGACTTCCCTTGCTGTCTTTCGTACGGTTTGTTCGCCAGACGCCGTTTCTTGCGCAACCACTGATCTTCAAAATGATGCGACATCATGAACAAGACTATCCATACCGGACACTACTGGATGCCCTTCACGGCAAACCGCCATTTCAAATAAAAGCCGCGCCTGATGGTAAAGGCCGCCGGCATGCACTACACGAGCGGTGATGGCCGACAGATTCTCGATGGCACGGCTGGCTTATGGTGCGTCAATGCAGGCCACGCGCATCCAGCTATTACGAAGGCCATTAGTGAGCAAGCGGCGACGATGGACTTTGCGCCGCCTTTCCAAATGAGCCATCCGAAAGCCTTTGAAGCGGCCAGCAGCTTTGCCGCGATGGCACCAGCGGGACTGGAAGCACTCAGAAAGGCCACACACCACAATCTGCCCGTACCCACTTTCAGGCTTATGAGCAGTCGCAAAGCCCCGGTAATAGTTAGTGCTTGGGCACTTGGTGAATGGATCGAAAAAGTGGAAGAGGACGCAAAAGCAGTTTGGGAGCGAGGTCAAATTTGATGCACTCGCTGACTCACTTGTTGCACCAAATTGCGGTGTAACGACCACTTGTTGCACTTTTCAGTTCAACAAGCCCCGCAAGTCGAGGCGTTCTCGTTAGCCCAGCGCGGCTTTTCAGAGACTGTGGTGCCAGTCCATCATCGGTGCGACCGATAGACGTCGAGCAGGTAGCGGAGTTTTATCTTTCACGCGGTGCAGACTTTGATTCGAAAGCCCGCATTTTGCCGGCTCTGACGCTGCCCTCGTGGCATACAGTAAAGTAACGGTTCAGGACAACCTGCGACAACAACGCCGTATCAATCTGAAATCATTCTGACCATGAGCCTCGATACTTCTCACTACTGGATGCCGTTTACGGCCAATCGGCAGTTCAAATCTCGCCCACGCCTGTTGAAATCAGCCGCGGGCATGTACTACACCGCCGAAGACGGACGCCATATTCTCGATGGTACGGCTGGTTTGTGGTGCGTGAATGCCGGCCATGCCCATCCTAAAATCACCCAGGCCATTGTCGAGCAGGCGCAGACCATGGATTTCGGCACGCCATTCCAGATGGGGCATGCGAAAGCTTTCGAGGCCGCCAGCAGTTTGGCTGCCATGGCGCCGGCGGATCTGAATCGTGTTTTCTTCTGCAATAGCGGCTCAGAGGCGGTCGATACCGCACTGAAGATGGCGCTGGCGTATCACCGCATGCGCGGCGACGGATTGCGCACCAAGCTGATTGGACGTGAACGTGGCTATCACGGCGTGGGATTCGGCGGCATTGCCGTCGGCGGTATTGCAGGTAACCGCAAGCACTTCGGCCCCGCACTGTCCGGCGTGGACCATCTGCGTCATCCACTCGACATCAAACGCAATGCTTTTGCGCGTGGCGTACCGGAACACGGGGCCGAGATCGCTGACGAGTTCGAGCAGCGACTGCTAGCGCTGCATGACCCTGCCACGATAGCTGCTTTGATTGTCGAACCAGTGCAGGGCTCGACCGGTGTGATCATTCCACCCAAGGACTATCTGAACAAACTGCGCGCGGTATGTGACAAGTACGGCATCCTGCTGATCTTTGATGAGGTGATCACCGGATTTGGTCGAATAGGAACGGCGTTTGCGGCAAACTATTTTGATGTCATCCCTGACATCATCTGCTGTGCCAAAGGTTTGACGAACGCGGCGGTACCGATGGGTGCGGTCATAGCAAAGCAAGCGATCTACGATGAATTCATGGCGCGCGCACCCGAGAATAGCATTGAGTTTTATCACGGCTATACCTACAGTGGCCATCCGCTGGCCAGTGCCGCAGCCATCGCCGCGCTAGATGTTTATCGTGAAGAATCGCTGTTCGAGCGTGCGGCTTCGACGTCACCTGCATTTGAAAATGCTGCGCACGCACTGCGCGGTCTTCCACACGTCAAAGACATTCGTAACATTGGCTTGGTCTGTGCCATCGAACTTGAACCCCTGCCCGGAAAGCCAACGGCTCGCGCTTACCAAATATTCGAGCGCTGCTTCTGGGAGAAAAATGTCCTGATCAGAACGACCGGAGACATCATTGCGCTGTCACCGCCACTGATCATTGACGAGGCGCAGATCAGCACACTGTTCGGAGCCATCAGCGACGTCCTTAAAACAACGCATTAAAAAAGCGCCCGCAGGCGCTTTTTTAATGCAGATACAACGGAGATCAGGCTGCTTCTCTTGAAGCCTTCTTGCGCTCATGCTCCTTCAGGTAGCGTTTGCGCAAACGAATACTCTTGGGCGTGATCTCGACCAGCTCATCATCATCAATAAATTCCACCGCATATTCCAGCGTCAGCTCAATGGGGGTAACCAGTCTCACCGCCTCATCGGTACCAGACGCACGGACGTTGGTCAGCTGCTTGCCTTTGATCGGATTAACGATCAAATCGTTTTCGCGCGAATGAATACCGATGATCATGCCTTCATACACCGGGTCATTGTGGCTGACGAACATGCGGCCACGCTCTTGCAACTTCCAGAGCGCATAAGCAACCGCAGCGCCATCATCTTGCGAGATCAGCACACCATTGCGACGACCAGCGAGTTCACCTTTGCTAGCATCCACAGCGCCATAAGCATCAAACACATGGCTCATCAAACCGGTACCACGAGTCAGGGTCATAAACTCACCCTGAAAGCCGATCAGGCCCCGCGCGGGAATACGATATTCCAGTCGCACACGTCCTTTTCCATCGGGTTGCATATCCTGCAAATCGCCACGGCGGCGACCCAGTTCTTCCATCACACCGCCCTGATTCACTTCTTCTACATCCACGGTCAGATTTTCAAATGGCTCATGGCGAACGTCGCCGACCATCTTGAACACAACCCGCGGACGCGAGACAGCTAGCTCGTAACCTTCGCGACGCATGTTTTCCAACAAAATCGTTAGGTGAAGTTCACCGCGACCCGACACTTCAAAGATCGTGTCATCGCTAGTCGGTGCTACACGTAAAGCCACGTTGGATTTCAGCTCGCGATCGAGACGTTCACGCAGCTGGCGGCTGGTGACAAACTTGCCTTCGCGACCGGCCAGCGGCGAAGTATTGACCATGAAGTTCATGGTCAGGGTGGGCTCATCGACAGTCAGCATCGGCAACGCATCAGGGGTATCAACCGCGCACACGGTGGTGCCTATGCCCAGTTCTTCGATGCCGTTGATCAGTACGATATCGCCTGCCCAAGCTTCAGCAGCAATTTCGCGCTCCAGACCTTTGAATTTCAGTACCTGATTGATACGCGCCTTGACCGGCGTGCCTTCAGGACCATTCATGATCACGACATCCTGCAACGCTTTGACACGGCCGCGGCTGATACGGCCGATACCGATTTTGCCGACATAGGATGAATAATCAAGCGAGGAAATTTGCAACTGCAGGGGACCGTCCGGATCATCATCACGCACGGGAACGTGACGCAGTACGGCGTCAAACAGCGGCGTCATGTCGCCTTCACGCACGTCTGATTCAAGGCTGGCATAACCATTCAACGCGGAAGCAAAGACCACCGGGAAATCGAGCTGCTCTTCCGTGGCGCCGAGCTTGTCGAACAATTCAAAGGTCGCGTTAATCACCCACTCCGGACGCGCGCCGGGACGATCGATCTTGTTGACGACAACGATGGGCTTGAGGCCCAGCGCCAGCGCCTTGCGGGTAACGAAGCGGGTCTGAGGCATCGGGCCTTCCACCGCATCCACCAGCAGCAGGACGGAGTCGACCATCGAGAGCACTCGCTCGACCTCACCACCAAAGTCGGCGTGGCCGGGGGTGTCGACGATATTGATATGCGTGCCTTTGTATTCCACCGCGCAATTTTTCGCGAGGATGGTGATGCCACGCTCTTTTTCAAGATCGTTGGAATCCATCACGCGGGCATCCACCTGCTGGTTTTCGCGGAAGGTGCCGGACTGCCGAAGCAGCTGGTCAACCAGCGTGGTTTTGCCGTGGTCAACGTGGGCAATGATGGCGATGTTGCGCAAAGCGCGGACGGTGTTTGACATGGGGAGATAGGCCGAAGCAGGAAAACCAGAGATGTTAACACCGAATTATGTCAATTTCGAGAAATTCCTTGCATTTTCAATGAGTTGCGAAAACTTTTTCGTACCAGCTCGTCAGTTTACCAAGGAACAATAAGTGCGAAATTGTTACGAAATCTATCTGGAGCTCTCAGATAGTCAAATTTTGCTGCTCTATCTGCAACTTTTAACGTGCCGCTTGAACCCGATGCGGTTGATTAGAAATCCTGAGGAGTTTGGCGGTATAGCGGAATAAGCAAGGGCAAGAGTGGGTTGAGCCATGCCATACAAGGCCTGGTTTGTTTTTTTACATCTGACAATCCCCTTTGGTCTGATGCGCGATGTGATTCTGCGTTGCCATAAAAAAATCAAATAGGAATAGCTTTTTTATGAACTTAATAAATCACCTCCACTCATCAACGCTGACAAAAGCACCGTCGGCATCTTCAAAAGCGCCGAAACAGCCGTCAATCAGGTGTCTGTACAACATCTATCAAGGCGTCCATGAAGCTAAAACCGAGAAATCGCTTGCACATGCACTTAATCGGATGAGCACGAGACTGTTAGGATCATGACTGCTTTTTTTATTGGCTGAACATAATTTTATTTTAATGAATTAGCTAACCAAAATTTAAGCTTATTAGATACCAATAGGAAGAAAAAATGCGCGCAGATAATCAACAACCGACGACCAGCCGCCTTTATGCAGAGTTGCTGAACGAATCTCCATCCGCAAAAATTGATGGTAATGATCATGATGTGCAAGGCGCCAAATCCCGTTGGGTAAAATGGAGCTCAGTGCCTATCGGCAATCAAAACACAGTCTTGTATAACCGGGTAAATAAGTCAGACAGCTCACTGCTAGGACGGCTTTGGGACAGATTGAATTATTGGTTCGGGAGTGCGCGGTGTACTGCAAGAAACGAACTCATCGCCGAGTTGAGAAAAAATGGCTTAGAAGTCACTGACGATATAAAAAAATCACTGCCTGACCGGTGGAAGCTAGGAAACGCCAATAATTTTCGAGATTCCATCAAAGCTGCTGTTAAAAACAAAGAAGTTGCTCTGAATGCTAAGTGTCAGCGTGAATTAGCAGAGCCGATGCGCAGATATATGTTGGCAATCGCTAACGGTGATATTACCGCAAGCGGAATAATTAACGGGGTTGAAAGTCAACCGATAATTGACAATCTTGTCGGAAAAATGAGGCCGATATTTAATTCTCAGTTAAATTATTTTCTCGACTCTCTAATGAACGCTCTGGCATCAGCCGATAAACCGCTTAAAGAAAATGAAGTTGAACGCATCATAAAAAATCAAATAAAAATATTCTCTAAAGGAATTTTTGAATCTCAGGAAATAAAGTCGATAAAAGATCAGTTTGAAGCTTCACACAAAAAAATATCTGTCCAAGTTATAAATAAAAATGGGTCGCCGAGTGTGGAGGGAAAAGTGTCAAACTTGAGACCGTTAAAAACTATGAAGTCATTGGAAGGAATAGATTTGAACAGCCTTCTTAAATTGGCTTTAGTACAACAAGCGAGTAAATTATTTGAGGAGAAAGCATTGGATGAGCAGGTGTCTGTTATGGAAAAAATTTCAGACACGCTAGGAACAGCCGAATTCACAAGGGTTTTCGAACTTATTGCAAATTCTTTACGAACCGCACAATTTCCAGAAACCTCCTGAAATCTCCCGTACTCATTTGATTATTATTTACACAGAGACTAATCGCTCGGGCTGCAACATTCCCTCAGCAGATAAGCGTGCTACCCCGAGCAGCATTCTCGTGGCATCTAATACCTTCACTCGTTCAAAACCACCCAAGGGAAAGTCGAGACCCTCCTTACCCAGCGCAAGACGTTGCCCCTGCATGAATCGACTAGCTAGCTCTGGCGGCAGTACTACGGGAATCAATTCGGATAGCAGGCTATCGGCAGGCAGAAGACTGCTCTTCCTGTCGGTCTCGGACAAAGCGGCCAGTGCATCGATAGTCATTGCATCAGCTATCAATAAATTTCCCACGCCAATACGTCGCAACGCAATCAGGTGCGCACCCGTTCCTAGCGCGTGACCAATGTCCTCGCCCAGCACACGAATATAGGTTCCTTTGCTGCACCGGACACGAATCCGAATATCAGGGGAGGCAAATGAAACCAGCTCAAGCTCATGAATGGTGACAGCTCTGGCTTCGCGCTCGAGCGTCTTGCCTTCGCGCGCATACGCGTACAACGGTTTACCGTCACGTTTAAGGGCGGAATACATCGGTGGTATCTGGTCGATAGGACCACGAAATTTATCTAGAACCGACTCGATCTGAGCCCGTTGCACATCCACTTCGCGCGTTTCGAGCACTTCGCCTTCAGGATCACCGGTTGTAGTTGTTATACCCAGTCTAATCGTGGCTTCATAGGTCTTGTCAGCGTCCAGCAAATCACTGGCAAATTTGGTTGCTTCGCCAAAGCACAAGGGCAAGAGGCCAGTGGCAAAGGGATCAAGCGTTCCGGTGTGACCGGCCTTCTCGGCGTTCAACAACCACTTGACCTTCGCCAGTGCCTGCGTGCTCGAAATGCCTTCAGGCTTGTCGAGCAGAAGCACCCCGTGAACGGGTACGCGCTTGCGCTTGGCTGGCTGGCTCATGAATGGGAATTACGCGGAGATGTGCGATTTACTGCTCGTCTGCATCTTTGGCGCGGGTGGCATTAGCCTCATCGATCAGTTTCGACAAGGCGGCACCACGCGAGGTAGAGATGTCATGCAAGAAATGCAGTTCAGGAAGGGTATGAATGCTCAATCGCTTACCCAGCTGGTTACGCAAAAATCCGGAAGCGGTCTGCAGGCCTTTGAGTGTGTTTTGGACAGCGGCTGGGTCATCGATCAGCGTGGTGAAAAAAATCTTCGCATGCGCGTAATCGGGCGTGAGCTGAACTTCAGTCAGCGTGATCATGCCGACGCGCGGATCTTTGAGTTCCATGGCGATCAGTTCGGCGAGATCACGCTGGATTTGATCGGCGACGCGCTGGCCTCGGGCGGGGATGGATTTGCTGTGCTTGGCCATGGATGGATGGAGTTAAAAAATGTGGCTTAAAGACACTAAATCCCTGCCTGAACCCATGAATGTCCGGAATATTTTTTAGGCAAGGGTACTGAGTTCGTATTGATTTGTGAGTCCATTAATTCTGGAACACGATCAAGAATGTTTTAGGGTATTCGACGAAAGTCACTGTATCCCGGCCTGCGCCGGGATGACAGTAGTTGTTGAGGGGGATTCAAAATCTCCACCGTCATCCCGGCACAGGCCGGGACCCAGCGACTTCATCTTTGCTGCATCAGAGGGTACGCGCGACTTCCTGCACTTCGAACACTTCGAGTTGATCGCCCTCTTTGATGTCATTGAAGTTTTTCAGTGACAAACCGCATTCGAAGCCGGATTTCACTTCCTTCACGTCATCCTTAAAGCGTTTGAGTGAATCGAGCTCGCCAGTCCAGAGCACCACGTTGTCGCGCAACAGACGCACATGCGCGCCACGTTTGACCATGCCCTCGAGCACATAGCAACCGGCAATTGCTCCGACTTTGCTGACCAAGAAGACCTGGCGAATTTCGACCAGACCCAACGAGCTTTCGCGCTTCTCTGGCGAGAGCATGCCGCTCATGGCAGCCTTGATCTCATCAATCGCGTCGTAAATGATGTTGTAGTAGCGGATATCAATACCGCTGCCTTCGGCCAATTTACGCGCCGATGCGTCTGCACGTACATTGAAGCCGATGATGACCGCCTTGGAGGCCAGCGCCAGATTGACATCGGATTCGCTGATACCACCCACCGCTGCATGCACGACCTGCACGCGCACTTCGCTGGTGGAGAGTTTTTGCATGGAGCTGACCAACGCTTCCTGTGAACCCTGCACGTCGGACTTGATGATGAGGGCGAGGTTTTTTACTTCGCCTTCGGCCATCTGATCGAACATGTTTTCGAGCTTGGCCGCTTGCTGTTTTGCGAGCTTTACATCGCGATATTTGCCTTGTCTGAACAGGGCGATTTCACGCGCCTTGCGCTCGTCGGTGAGTACCATGACTTCTTCACCAGCGGCAGGCACTTCCGTCAGACCCTGAATCTCAACAGGAATCGAAGGTCCGGCTTGGGTAATTGATTTACCGTTTTCGTCCAGCATGGCGCGTACGCGACCGTAGGACGAACCCGCCAGCACGATGTCACCGCGCTTCAATGTACCGGACTGCACCATGATCGTGGCGACCGGACCGCGACCTTTGTCGAGTTTGGCTTCGATGACCAAACCTTTGGCCGGCGCATCCACTGCGGCTCTGAGTTCGAGCACTTCGGCCTGCAGCAAAACGTTTTCAAGCAAGGTATCAATACCCTCGCCGGTTTTGGCCGAGACGGAGATGAACGGAGATTCTCCGCCGTATTCCTCAGGTACGACCTGTTCAGCGACGAGCTCTTGCTTGACGCGATCAGGATTGGCACCGGGCTTGTCGATCTTGTTGACGGCAACCACCAGCGGCACACCCGCGGCTTTTGCGTGGGCAATCGCTTCTTTTGTTTGCGGCATCACGCCGTCATCAGCAGCAACGACCAAAATGACGATATCGGTCGCCTTTGCGCCGCGAGCTCGCATGGCAGTGAAAGCCTCGTGACCTGGCGTATCGAGGAAGGTGATCATGCCGCGTGGCGTTTCAACGTGATAGGCACCAATGTGCTGCGTGATACCACCTGCTTCGCCTGAGGCGACCTTGGCACGACGGATGTAATCGAGCAGCGAAGTTTTTCCGTGGTCAACGTGACCCATGACGGTCACAACCGGCGCACGCGGCAGTAGTTCGGCGTCGACGTTCTCGACACCCAGGTCGAGCAGTGCTTCAGGATCGTCGAGTTTGGCTGCGTGTGCAATGTGGCCCATTTCTTCGACCAGGATCATGGCAGTTTCCTGATCCAGCACCTGATTGATGGTCACCATCTGACCCAGCTTCATCAGTTGCTTGATCACCTCGGATGCCTTGACGGCCATTTTGTGCGCCAACTCGGCAACGGTGATGGTCTCAGGGACATGCACTTCGCGTACGACCGCTTCGGTCGGCTGCTGGAAATTAGTTTCGCGATCGTCGTTATTACTGCCACTGCTGCGCCGTCCGCGCGGACCAGCACGCCAGCCATCACGGCCACCACCACCGCCTGGGCCGCGTGTCTTGAGACCGCCGCCAGGATTGCGTTTCTTCGCGTCGTCCTGCCAAGTCGATGAGACATTGGCAGACTTGATGGATTTTTTCTCGCCAGGTTTTTTGTCGTCTTTTTTCTCGCCGGGCTTTTTGTCGGCCGGGCGATGCAAAGTACCCTCGGCACGCACTGCGGGCGCAGCAGGCGCGACAGGTTCGGGCGCCTTGGCGACTTTGCGCGGCGTAGCCATCATCAACTTGATTTGCGCGACTTCATCGGCGACTGCTTTGCGCGCCTCTTCGGTGGCGCTGGCACGTTCACCGGCTTCTTTGATCAACTGTTGGGTCGCGGCACTGGTAGCCTCGGCAGCCGCTTCCTGTTGCTGTCCCAAAGCAAGCGCCGCATCGGCGGCTTTTTCCGCTTCGCGCTGGGCTTCAAGTATGGCGAGTCGCTCTTGCTTTTCGCGCAGATCAGCTTCCTGCCTTGCAATCAGTTCAGCCTGACGACGAGCATCTTCATCACGACGTGCCTGCTCGGCTTCGTCAATGATCGGGGCTTTGGGTGCTTCTGCTTCCTGCGCAACAGGCGCATCGTCACGCTTGACGAAAGTGCGCTTTTTGCGAACTTCAACCTGAATGGTGCGTGACTTACCACTGGAATCGGCCTGCTTGATCTCGGTAGTTTCTTTGCGGGTCAGCGTGATTTTTTTCTTTTCGCCATCGGTCGCAGCACCGTGAACTTTGCGCAAATGCCCGAGCAGCTTGTCCTTGTCTTCCTTGGACAGCGTGTCTTCAACCGAATTCTTTTCGACGCCAGCGTCCTTGAGCTGCTTGAGCAGCAAGTCCGCCGGCATTTTCAGCTCGGTGGCAAATTGGGCGACATTGTTACTTGCCATTCAGTCCTCTTTTCTAGTGATGCTTTTGCGAAGGTTTCAGGTCCGGGGTGCTTACTTGCTCTCCGCCAGACTCCAGACGTAGGCCTGCAATGCCTTCGCACGGTCATCATATTTCGCATCAATCAGTTTCATCTCATCGTCCGTCACATCACTGAACTCATGTTCGATCAACTGACGGGCGCGATCTGCAGACAGCGCAAGGATCGCACCGAATTCGTCATATGCCAGACCGGAAAATACCTCCAGGGTTTTTATACCGGCCAGACCAAGCTTGCCTGCAGTGACGCGATCCATACCCTCGAGGTTGATCAATACGTCTTCCATCCCCTCGAGACCTTCCTCGGAGGCGATAGCTTCGGTGACGAGCGCATCGCGCGCACGATTGCGCAATTCGTTCACGGTATCTTCGTCGAAAGCTTCGATTTCAAGCATTTCGGTGATGGGCACATAAGCGATTTCTTCGAGCGTGGAAAAACCTTCTTGCGCAAGAATGTCGGCAACCTCCGCGTCAACATCGAGTTTTTCCATGAACAGACCACGAATGACGGCAGTCTCTGAAGCTGACTTATCGGCTGATTCTTCAGCGGTCATGATGTTGATCTGCCAGCCTGTCAGCTCACTCGCCAGTCGTACGTTCTGACCACCACGACCAATCGCAATCGCCAGGTTTTCTTCGTCGACCACAACATCCATCGCATGTTTTTCTTCATCAACCACGATGGAGGAGACATTGGCTGGGGCCAGTGCACCAATGACAAACTGCGCTGGATCTTCCGACCAGAGAACAATGTCAACGCGCTCGCCGCCCAGCTCGCCGGTCACGCTCTGCACACGCGAACCACGCATACCAACACAAGTGCCGATAGGATCAATGCGTTTGTCGCTGGTGAAGACGGCAATCTTGGCGCGCACCCCTGAGTCACGGGCAGCGGATTTAATCTGCAGCAGTCCTTGTTCGATCTCGGGGACTTCCAGCTCGAACAGCTTCATGATGAATTCAGGTGCAGTGCGCGAGAGGATGACTTGCGGACCACGCGCGTTGCGATCGATACGCAAGATATAGGCGCGCACTCTGTCACCAATACGCAGATTCTCTTTCGGGATCATCTGGTCGCGGGGAAGACGGGCTTCGATCTTGCCGGATTCGACGATGGCATCACCGCGCTCCATGCGCTTGATGGTGCCAGTGACCAGCACGTCGCCGCGCTCAAGAAAATCGGCCAGAATCTGCTCGCGCTCGGCATCGCGAATGCGCTGTAGCACGACTTGTTTGGTGTCCTGAGCAAAACGTCGACCGAAATCGACGGATTCAATAGGCTCTTCGATGTAATCATCGACTTCGATATCGTCAATCTGCTCTTTGGCTTCGAAGAGCAGGACTTCCTGATCCGGCAACTGCAGACCGGCTTCATCAGGTACAACATGCCAGCGACGGAAAGATTCGAACTCGCCAGTCTCGCGGTCGATGGCAACGCGAATATCGACCTCGCCTTCGTAGCGTTTCTTGGTGGCTTGGGCCAGCGCATGCTCAAGCGCACCGAAGACGACATCCTTATCGACATTCTTCTCACGCGCCAGCGCATCGACCAGCAACAAAATTTCGCGACTCATTTACGGCTCCTGAAATCCACTATGGGCACTAAGCGTGCCTTGTCCACTTCTGCCAGCGAAAATTCCAACATCGCCGGCCCTTCATTGCCTTCAATTTCAAGTCTGAGCGTCTCGCCCACGGGCTCATGCAAGATGCCTCCAAAGGACTTGCGGTTACCACCGCCTGGCGTTGCCATCCTTAATTTGATGACCGCCTCCTGCCCCGCAAAACGACTGTAATCCGACAGCTTCTTGAGCGGACGGTCCAGCCCGGGCGACGAAACTTCGAGACGCTCGTAGCTCGCGTTCTCGACTGTCAGCACATGCAGCAACTGATGCGTGACTTTCTCGCAATCTTCCACGGTCACTACACGGTTCTCTTCGGGCATGACGTCGATGTAGACGCGCAACAGGCCGCGCGCGGCCTGTTCAAAATCTACCAGCTCGTATCCCATGCCGGGAACCGTCTTTTCAATCAACACGAACAACAAAGAA
>CAMBJI010000008.1 GCA_945867725.1 Bordetella parapertussis | reverse complement strand
CCGCAGATCGCTTACAGCTCCGCCGTAGAAAAGCTCACCGCACAAGAAAAACGACTTGCCGCCAGCAAGAGCGAACAACAGGTACGCGACCTGTATCGCGAACGCGCGCAGCAATACGACGCCAAACTGGCAGCCCTGCCACTTTCATGGGCTGAAGGTTTGCGGGATGCACGTCGCCGTCTGCAAGCACTACAAACCAGCAATGCCTCACTCATCGAGATCAAGTCAGCAAACCGCGCACTCACTGATTACCCAAAAAGTCCCGAAGAAGCACGTCGCGTCTGGCTGCTTGCGCGCGATGCCGATCTCGCGCGATCGCAAGCACTGCAATCTCATACCCAGCCTTTCCCGGCAGCAGACAAGGCCAGTTCGGACATACAACGCAATAATTTTCTGGCACTCGTTTTTTGCCTGATGCTCGGGACCGCCGCACTACCCCATGTACTGGTGCGCTCTTACACAACACCGTCCGTTCCGCAGGCGCGCTCATCGGTGTTCTGGGCGCTGTTTTTTATTTTGCTGCTCTACACTGCGTTTCCCGCACTGGCCGTACTGGTGAAGTATGAAATTTATACCTCGCTGGTCGGCTCGCCTTTCGCCGACCTTCCCGGTTGGGTCAGCTACTGGGCCAACATCGACAAACTCAAACCGCTGATCAACATCACCGACATCAATCAAGATGGGCTGGTTCAGCTGGCAGAGATCGTCATCAATGGCGATATGGTGATGCTGGCCACACCAGAAATTGCCGGCATGCCCTATGTGATTTCAGCGCTGATCGCGGCCGGTGCTCTGGCTGCTGCACTTTCCACGGCGGATGGACTGCTGTTGACCATCTCCAGCGCACTGTCGCACGATACTTATTTCAAGATGGTGAACCCAGCCGCCTCAAGCCAGAAACAAGTCACCGTTTCCAAACTCATTCTGCTAGTAGTCGCCCTGCTCGCCGCTTACACCGCCTCTTTCCGCTCGGGCGATATTTTGTCCATGGTCAGCATTGCATTTTCGGTAGCGGCATCCACCTTGTTCCCCGCACTAGTTTTGGGCGTTTTCTGGAAGCGGGCCAACCAGGAAGGGGCAATTGCGGGCATGCTGACCGGATTTTTCGTCTGTCTCATCTATTTGGTGCAAACCAATCCTGCGCTGGGTGGCAGCAGCGCTCACCTATGGTTTCATATCGCATCTGCCTCCGCGGGCGTTTTCGGCGTGCCCGCGGGACTGGCCGCGATGATCATCGTCTCTTTACTCACGCCACCTCCGAAAGCCGAGTTACTCGACCTCGTTGATCACCTGCGCAGCCCCTGAGCATTCCTCGCTGGCATGCTTCTTGATACGTCTCTGTTTCTTTTGACGTATGCAGTGAGGTAACGGGGCGATGTCAGGTTTTTTCAATGAGATGTACAACAGCGATGGCCGGCGGTGACTTCAACGCCAGATCAAGAAAGGTAATCGATGAGCAAGTGAGCAATGTATAAAAATACATGAATCACATCAACTGCAGCCACTCATTACATTACCCAAATAGCAATCATGCAATTCAACAATCATGCTAAGCATCAATCATGCTTTTCAGCAGCGTGAAAATTTAGCGACAACAATCGAAATTGAGTAAACAAAGTGCAAAGCATCTTTGACACCAACCAAAGTCAATGCTTGCAATGCTCATCGAATGCAAGACAATCCGTAACGCTGCAATTCATCGTGATGCATGAGGTCTGAAGTATCACGAACGAATGTAAAGCAAAACCGAGATTGACGATGATGCATACCTACCTCTTCAACTGCGCATCTCGTCAATCACTTCCTTCAATGCCGTACTAACCATTCATACACAATGGACGCTGACGAGGATGTGATGAAAGAGGACACTAATCCGCCTCAAAAATTGAAGTTGAAGGCACGCGATCTGATCAAAAATCCGGTAAAGGTCTGGAATGACGGATCGGTTTCTCGTTTTCATGAGCCGACGCGCGACATCATGAAATGGATTTATCAGCTGATCGGCCCCGATAAGACACGCTTTCCGGTAGCCACACGCTGGATATTTCAGGACGAGATTATTGAGAATCAGCATTGTCCGGTGCCTATCCCTGACAGATCGGGGCTGGTGTATGTCACGCCGGGCGGGCGATACTGGAACGTACTCAAACCCGATGGCACGTTGAGATTTCGGATTCCGGTGCCGCAGGTGACTCGTCGATCAGTACCTTCAGACGGCTATCTGGGCGAGCCAAAACGCAGTCTGAACGAAGATAACTACATCATGTATTGCGATGGCAGCGATGGAGATCGCGATGATTTTCGGTTTTTCTTCAACATGCGAAATGGCCGACTAGTACAGGTTCATTTGAACGGCCGAACGAGTCCTTATGACGATTGCTAGGCAAGTACTATTCGACGATAGTCTGCGGCTCGCCTTGCTGACGTTCACGAATTTCTCCCAAACGGAAAACCGTTTCGCCTGATTGCCTGAGCATCGCTTCAGTTTCGTCAGCCTTGTCTTCAGCGACAATGACTGTCATACCGATACCGCAATTAAAGACACGATGCATTTCCGCATCCTCGACACCACCATGCTGCTGCAGCCATGTGAACAACGGTGGCATTTGCCAGGCATCGCGGTGAAGTACGGCGGTGAGCTCAGGTTGCAATACGCGCGGAATATTTTCAACCAGTCCTCCACCGGTGATGTGAACCAGGCCGTGGATATCAATTTTTTCCATTAGCGCCAGCAACGGCTTTACATAAATGCGCGTTGGCGCAATCAGCACATCCGATAGTGGCCGCCCATGAAAGTCTGCATTCAGATCCGGCTTGGCAACATCAAGAATTTTGCGCACCAACGAGTAACCGTTCGAATGCGCGCCTGATGATGCCAAACCGAGCACGACATCACCGGGGCTGATTTTTTTACCATCAATGATCCGAGATTTTTCTACCGCGCCCACAGCAAAACCGGCGAGGTCATATTCACCGTCGGGGTACATACTCGGCATCTCTGCCGTCTCGCCGCCTATCAATGCACAGCCAGCCTGTTCGCAACCCGCTGCAATGCCTTTGATGACGTCGGTCGCCGTCGCAACATCCAAACGGCCACAGGCAAAGTAATCTAAAAAGAAGAGGGGTTCAGCACCCTGAACCAGAATGTCGTTGACACTCATGGCAACCAGATCGATGCCGACCGTGTCGTGCCGGTTCAGATGAAATGCCAGTTTCAGTTTGGTACCGACACCATCGGTTCCGGAGACCAGCACAGGTTCGCGGTATTTTTTACTGACTTCAAACAACGCACCAAAGCCACCGATACCGGCAAGTACACCGTCACGCATCGTGCGCTTGGCAAATGGCTTGATCGCTTCGATCAAGGCATCGCCGGCATCGATATCAACACCTGCATCGCGATAAGAGAGGGAAACCGGGGGCTTTGTGGACATGATTGCGGATGATGAATGAATGGGAAATCAGGCAGAGGAAACGGTAAAATGACGCAGCTGCGACGGTGCCAGAGTGCCGGAGTGACCGACATTTTACCAAATCGCCCTCCCCGGCCCCGCGAGACATGCCCATGGTGACCACGCCCGAACAAAGACAGACCCTGCTATGGCTAGCCGTTGGCATTTTGCTGGCCGTTATGCTGGTCCTGCTCGGGCCTATTCTGACGCCCTTTGTCGCTGCGGGAATCATTGGATACATCCTTAATCCCGGGGTAGATACGCTGACAGCACGCGGAATGCCGCGCACCGTGGCGGCGCTGATCGCCATCGCTGCTGTCGGGCTGCTGATCGCGGCCATCGTTCTCATCGTCCTGCCCGTACTGGGTGAAGAACTACCCATCCTCAAACAAAGGCTGCCCATACTGCTGGATCGCATTGATGGCAGTGTGGGCGTCTGGCTGCGTCAAATGGGTATGGGTGGCCGACTTGATCTGGCGGGCATCCAAGAAATCATCACTGAAAAACTCGCCGCAAGCGATGGCTTGAGCAGCGCCATGCTGAACTGGCTGCGGGTGGGCGGCACGGCCGTTATCGGATGGGCTGCGACGCTATTGCTGATACCGATCGTGCTGTTTTATGTATTGCTGGACTGGCATACCCTGTTTGCGCGCATGAGTGAAAACGTACCACGCCGCTGGATCGCACAGGTGACCTCGATAGCACAGGAAGTTGACAGCCTGCTCGCGCAATATCTGCGCGGTCAATTGCTGGTCATGCTGCTGTTGGCGGCGTACTACTCAATTGGCCTTGCCGTGGCCGGTTTCGATGTCGCGCTTCCGGTCGGGCTGCTCACAGGACTACTGGTGTTCATTCCCTATATTGGCTTTGGTGTGGGCCTGCTGTTAGCTATCGTCGCAGCGGTGCTGCAGTTTGATACTGCCCATGGACTTATCGCCGTGGCTATTGTGTATGGGCTGGGACAGTTCATCGAAAGTTTTTATCTGACACCACGACTGGTGGGCGAGCGCATCGGTCTGCATCCGCTTGCCGTGATTTTTGCGTTGCTCGCGTTTGGTCAGTTATTCGGCTTTGTGGGCGTACTGCTGGCGCTACCCGCCTCTGCGATTCTTCTGGTGGTGTTTGGTCGTTTGCGCCAACATTATCTCAACAGCAGCTTCTACAATCAGTCATGAGGCAGTTACTGCTTGATTGGGGTGCAGCCGGGCCGCCCACACTTGATAGCTTCGTCATTGGGCGCAACCAGGAACTCGCTTCAATACTCCGCCATATCGCCCGTAGAGAAACGACCACACTGGATCAGCGTTTCATTACCCTCTGGGGTGAAGCAGGCGCTGGCAAATCTCACTTGCTGCACGCACTGGCCGAAGGCGAACGAGCGCTTTACCTGAACGCCGACCAACCCGCTGAGAATTATGCGTGGTCGCCGGAGATATTGCTGTATCTGCTTGACGATTGCGACCGTCTTGATGACGACCAGCAGATTGCGGCATTTGCACTTTATAACCAGATACGCGAAGCCGGTGGCGTGCTGGTGGCCGCTGCCAGCAGACCACCGGCACAGCTAATGCTGCGCGAGGATTTGCGTACGCGGCTGGCCTGGGGTCTGGTCTATCGGGTCCAAGGTCTGTCTGACGAAGAAAAAATCGATGCACTATCGAAGTCAGCCGATGCCCGTGGAATGGCACTCTCGCCCGGCGTGTTACCCTACCTACTAACGCACTCTCGCAGAGACATGCAATCGCTGTCAGCGATCCTGGATGCGCTGGATCGCTACTCTCTGGAGACGCAGCGCCCCATTACGATGCCGCTTTTGCGAGAGCTGCTGCAACTCGGCAACGCTCAACCGACCTCATGAACCTCACGCTTTTCGATCTCGACAATACGCTGCTACCCTTGGATTCGGATTATGAATGGGGACAGTTCCTGGTCCGCGCTGGCGCGGTGGATCAGGCTACGTTCACCGCACGCAATGTAGTCTTCTACGAGCAGTATCAGCAAGGCACACTCAACCCGGTTGAGTATCTCGAATTCGCGTTTGGCACGCTCGCGCGCTTTGCTCGCACTCAGCTCGATGCCTGGCATGCCCAATTCATGACTGAGGTTATCGCACCGGCGATTCGACCTGAAGCAATCGCGCTGATCAACAAGCATCAGCAGGAGGGCGATCTGATCGCCATTGTTACCGCTACTAACCGGTTTGTAACGGGTCCGATTGCCAACGCCTTTGGGGTGCCCCATCTGATTGCGGCCGAACCCGAACTCGATAGCGACGGACAAATCACTGGCCGACATATCGGAACGCCACCGTTTGCAGAGGGTAAAGTCATCAACCTGCACCAGTGGCTCTCAACCATGAATCTGTCGCTGTCCAGTTTTAGCCGCAGCACGTTCTACAGCGATTCGCAAAACGATATTCCGCTGCTCTCGGAAGTAAGCCATCCTGTTGCCACCAATCCTAATGCCAAGCTGACGTCTCACGCACAAGCGCATGGCTGGCCGATACTGCACCTGTTTAATGATTAGAAAATTCATACGCCGCCTTCTCGGCAACAGCCCAAACACTGGCGAGGCTCATGCACCGCTGGTTTTTGGGCCTGATGAGCACGGCATTGATCCCGACGATGTGTCATCCAATGCAGTACGTGTGACAGAAACCTTGCAGCGCGCGGGCTTCAAAGCCTTCATCGTCGGCGGTGCGGTGCGCGATATGGTGCTGGGATTCAAACCCAAAGACTTTGATGTGGCGACTAATGCCACACCCGAACAGATCAAGCGCCTGTTCCGACGCGCCTTCATCATCGGTCGACGATTTCAGATCGTGCATGTCATGTTTGGTCAGGACCTGATTGAAGTGACCACCTTCCGCGGCAGTTCATCAGATGGCGCCCCTAAAGACGAGCATGGCCGGGTGTTACGTGACAACACCTTCGGTGAGCAGCATGAAGATGCCGAGCGGCGTGATTTCACGATCAATGCGATGTATTACGATCCGGAGCAGCAACTGGTGCTCGATTATCACGGCGGCATGAAGGATATTCGCAGCCGCTCGCTGCGCATGATCGGCGACCCTGAAGCGCGTTACCGTGAAGATCCGGTGCGTCTTTTGCGCGTGGTGCGCTTTGCTGCAAAACTCGATTTCAAGATTGCGCCGACCACCCGCGCGCCGATCTCTGTGATGGCACCGCTGATCAACAATGTGCCCGTAGCGCGGGTCTTTGATGAAATGCTTAAGCTGCTGATGAGCGGTCATGCGATGGCTTGTCTGCAGCAACTCCGAAAAGAGGGATTGCATCACGGGCTGTTGCCCTTGCTGGACGTCGTTCTCGAGCAGCCCATGGGCGAAAAATTCGTCACACTGGCACTGGCCAACACGGATGAGCGTATACGGCAAGGCAAGCCGGTCTCGCCCGGTTTTCTATTTGCCTCTCTGCTGTGGCATCAGGTCCTGGAAAAGTGGGAAGCTTATCGCGCAGCGGGCGAGTATCCGATTCCAGCGCTGCACCTCGCTGCCGATGATGTGCTCGACGGCCAGACCGAAAAACTCGCACTGCAGCGACGGATTGCGACTGACATGCGCGATATCTGGGCGATGCAACCTCGCTTTGAGCGCCGCGCGGGTAAATCACCTTACAAACTGCTGGAGCACACCCGCCTGCGTGCAGGCTATGACTTCCTTCTACTGCGCTGTGCATCAGGTGAGGTCGATGGTGAACTCGGCGACTGGTGGACTGAATTCATGCAGGCCGACGGCGTTGATCGTGAATCGCTGCTGAACCGCAAGCCGCCTGAAGAAGATGGTGCTGCACCGAAGCGGCGAAGGCGTCGCGGCGGACGCGGCCGCAGCAAGGACTCTGGGGATGCGCAGTGACCGTCATGGTCTCGGCCTATGTCGGCATCGGCGCCAATCTTGGCGATCCGGCGCAAACCGTACGCAGCGCCATCGCGGCATTGCAAGGACTGGCACATACTCGCTTGTCGGCCAGCTCATCCCTGTTCGCCAGCGCTCCCATTGATGCCGATGGCTCCGATTTCGTTAACGCAGTAGCGCGTATCGATACGGGCCTTGCGGCGGAGACCTTATTATCGGAATTACAGAAAATCGAGCAAGCCTTTGGACGCGAGCGGCCATTTCGGAACGCGCCCCGCACTCTGGACTTGGATTTATTGCTCTATGGGCAGGCCCAGATACAGAGCAGCAGTCTGGAAGTGCCGCATCCCCGCATGACGGGTCGTGCATTTGTACTCAAGCCTCTGCTAGAACTGGATGCGGCGATCCATATTCCTGGCATGGGTCAGGCGCAAGATTTTCTTAACAGCGTTCAGGATCAGCGAATACAAGTCATCGACGGCGCCCCTGCCACTGCGCTGCCTTCCGACTGAAAGACGCGCGCAGCAGGCATTCCGCTATCGCAATCGCGTATCATCTCTGGCATGAGCTTGGAAAAATATCGTTATATCGTTGTGGAAGGTCCGATCGGCGTCGGCAAGACCAGTCTTGCCCGCAAAATCGCTGCCGAGACTAATGCGCAGCCGGTGCTGGAACAACCACAGGAAAACCCTTTTCTTGAGCGATTCTATCGGGACGCCACCCGCTACGCGTTGCCGACCCAGATGTTCTTCCTGTTTCAGCGGATGAACCAACTACGCGACCTGACACAAACTGATCTGTTCTCTGCGCCCGTAGTATCGGATTTCCTGATTGATAAAGATCCTCTCTTTGCAGCACTCACGTTGGCCGACGATGAACTCAATCTATACCGGCAGCTGTTCGACCACTTCAGTCAGTCGGCGCCCAGACCGGATCTGGTGATTTATCTCCAAGCGGCACCTGCGACGCTGGCAGAACGTATTCGCCGGCGAGGCATTCCCAGCGAAGCGGGCATTTCGGAAAACTACCTTCAGCGTCTCTGCGAAAGCTACAGCCGCTTTTTCTACAACTACGAAACGTCACCACTACTCATGGTGAATGCCGAGCATTTGAACCCCGTCGAAAGCAGTGACGATTTCGAGTTGCTGCTGGAACGTATCGCGGGCATGCGAGGCAAGCGAGAATTCTTTAACCGCGGAGAATGACAATGACCGGTTATCTGAAATCAGACAACGGCAGCAGCCGGAAAAAAATCACCATTACGACGCTCGCTGCAATGCGCACCCGCGCTGAAAAAATTGCGATGCTCACTTGTTATGACGCCAGTTTTGCAGCCACGATGGATCAATCCGGTGTGGATGCACTGCTCGTCGGTGACTCGCTGGGTATGGTGATACAGGGCCACGGCACGACCTTGCCGGTCACGCTGGCGGACATCTGCTATCACACGGCGTGCGTAGCACGCGGCAATCGCGCGCCGCTGCTGATTGCCGACATGCCGTTTGGGTTCTATGCGACGCCTGAGCCAGCGCTGGACAATGCAGCACAGCTCATGCGAGCAGGGGCCGAGATGGTCAAACTGGAAGGCGGCAGCTGGCTCGCCCCCACCGTAAAAATGCTAGTCGAACGTGGGATACCTGTGTGCGCGCATTTAGGACTGACACCGCAATCGGTTCATCAACTGGGCGGCTTCAAGGTACAAGGAAAAACTGACGCGGCTGCCGAGCAGCTGTTAACCGACGCACTCGCGCTGCAAGATGCCGGCGCTTCGCTGCTGGTGCTGGAAGCCATACCGACCACGCTTGCGGATCGTGTCACGACATCTTTGCTAATACCGACAATAGGTATCGGAGCGGGTCCCGGATGCTCGGGTCAGGTATTGGTCATGCATGACATGCTGGGTGTCTTCCCTGGACAACGACCCAAATTTGTCAAAAACTTCATGGAAGATCAATCAGACATTGCCGGCGCCATCAGCGCGTATGTGCAGGCGGTGAAAGATGGGAGTTTTCCAGGCATGGAGCACTGCTTCTAGATTCTGTTTAAAAATCTTCTGTGCAGCTTGACTCTGATCCTGCGATGCTCGGTATAACTTACGTAGAACTGTGCTTCCAACAATAAACTCAGGTCATCAACGTACGCACACTTATGTGTCCGTAGCGCTAGTTTGGTAACGAGCTAAACTCGCGTCAAGTTGAGGTGCGAGCGAATCCAGATCACTCACTGCCAGACCCAAGTCGCGAACAAGACCGTCTTCGAGACTGTAGACCCAGCTATGCACAGTCACCTCTTGGCCGCGATCCCATGCATCTTGCAAGATAGTCGTCTGGCACACGTTGACAACTTGTTCGATGACGTTCAATTCACAGAGACGATCGCTGCGATCTTGCGGCGTCATCTCTGTCGGTAGAAAAGCTGTGTGCTTGTTGTGCACGTCCTGCACGTGGCGAAGCCAGTTGTCCGCCAACCCAACTCTGCGACGCTCAAGTGCGGTCCTCACGCCAGAGCACCCATAGTGACCACACACGATGATGTGTTTGACGCGTAAAACATCAATCGCAAACTGCACAACAGACAGGCTATTCAAATCCGAGTGAACCACCACGTTGGCGATATTGCGGTGTACGAATAACTCGCCAGGCTCAAGTCCCACAATCGTATTTGCAGGGACGCGACTATCCGAACAACCAATCCATAAAAATTCCGGAGACTGTTGAGACAGCAGCTTGCTAAAAAAATCGGGATCACGCGCAATCATGGAATCAGCCCATTGCCGATTGTTTGCGAACAGCTGTTGAAGCACTGAATTTGTATTATTTTTATTCATTAGATGGAAAGAATAATGGGCAAGCTACTGACAAAAATCCGGTTCACAAAGAGCCAAGGATACGACGGAATCGACCCGACAACATCGGTAGCTGAATAGATGACAAAAATCCTTAAATACACTTAATACAGTCTGACACCGCACCACTGGCGCCTCGCAAAACACGAGGACATCCACTCAGCAATCTCCGAGACCATGCCGATTCTACCGCAGAGTCTGGCTTGGGAAATATCATGACCCAACCAATCATACCAACGCGACACCCGGGCTTGATTTCATATCGAAAATTGCCCATATCTCAAACAACTTCTGTACCAGCAGTTCAAATAATATTAGCAATTATCTAAAATTTTACTAATTTATTTTTACTTCAAAAGTGTTTTTTATAAACTGAATCACGTCACGACAACTGAGATAAAACAAGTTGTAGTGACGTTTGATCAGCTCTCCATCAATACTAAAGATGCTTTTTCAATATAGCTAAAGCAAGACAAAAATGCATGTTATCTAAAAACCAGTGTTTCCTGTTAGTCAGAAAAGATACGCAAGGCGGTGAATAAATTTTTCATAAAATTATTAAACCATTAAAGATCTTGATGCTGAAAGAGTTCCAATCGAGTATTGGCGATCAGATGCATCATCCATTAATTGATTCCATCGAAGGAGTATCAAAATGATGACTTTAGAACGTGAAAATATGTCTGTTATTCAAAAAACCGGCAATGCCGCCATACCGAAGCGGCAGTATCACCAAATTGATCTCGAGTACCAAAGCGCGAGCAACGCTTTATGGACTTACATGAAACCGCTGGGCGTACCCTGTTTCAACCTCGGCATGGTGGAAGAATTGCATCAAATGTTTGCTGAAGTGCAATCCAACAAGGGCCAGTTTTTTCATGACGACGCCTGGTCTCCAGTCGATTATTTTATTATTGCATCACGTCATCCTTGCACCTTTAACCTTGGCGGTGACCTTGCCTTGTTTATCAGGCTGATCAAGGCCAGAGACCGACATGCTTTGATGAATTATGCAAAGCTCTGTGTTGATGGGATATATACCCGCCTTTGCAACTATAACGCCTCTGCAATGACGATATCGCTCGTTCAAGGTGATGCCTTAGGTGGCGGATTTGAATTTGCCCTCTCCAGCAACATCATCGTTGCCGAGCAGGGGGTCAGGATGGGATTTCCGGAAATCATGTTCAATCTTTTTCCAGGGATGGGCGCCTATAGCCTCCTCAGCCGACGGATTGGCATGCGCGCTGCGGAAAAGATGATGATCAGCGGGAATACTTATCTCGCCGAAGATTTGGAAAAATTAGGCGTCGTTGACTTGGTCGTACCTCCGGGCGAAGGAACCAAAGCCGTTTTCGAAATGATTCAAAAACAAAGTAAAAGACTCAACGGGCTACGCGCTATCTACGAATGCCGTCGACATACCAATCCAGTCTCGTATAAAGAACTTCTAGACATTACCTCGATATGGGTTGATTCCGCGCTGAAGCTGACAGACAAAGATCTACACATGATGAATCGTCTGGTTCACTCGCAACGGCGGCAGCAGGACCAGCGGGCTCAAGCGGAAGCGAGCAGCTTTTATCTTGCGGCAGCATGAGGTAAGGGCTACCCATACCGCATTGAACTAAGGATGTACTGATGAAGTAAAGCCGAAAACATTTTTAGCCAAGCTAAGGGTAATAAGCCCTTAACTTGGCTGAACTCTCCGTCGCACAACTACACCACTCGACACAAAAATACGATTTATTTAGGACCTTCTCAAAAAATCACTAAAGTCCAGATTTCTGCTACTTTTCGCTCGTGAATATTTGATAAAAAAGATAAAAATTCATTTTTACACTATTCATTAAGTCCTCGATAATTTCAGGCGAATCGATTGACTGAAACAAATTCCGTAATTTCGTCATATGCTCCATGTCTGCCGAAGCATGCGATTGCAAAAAAATAAAACCATCGGAAAGTTTTCGACCGAAAGTATTCGAAATAGCATCGGCAGCCTTACCGGCATAAACAGAGGAAATGATCTCCAGTACATAAATCATGCCGAGAACACTGCAAGGATTACCCATTAATGCCGAATAATAATTAAACGCAATCATTGCCTGAATCGATCCACGCGGCGTTTTTTCAATCACTTGCTCTGGTGCATAGCCGAAACTAGCAATATCTTGAAGCACGATTTTTTCGTGACCTTTTTCTTCATGAATGTGGTCATAAAGATAAAGCCTGACCGCTTCATATTTTTGCGCACAACGTCCGGCAGCGGCGGCCATGATCGGACAAAAATGCAAAACGATAGGATAGATATCGGTCATGAAACTGACATAGTGCTTTTCTGACACATCTCCAGAAAGTAATTTACGTATCGTGGGTGTACTTTCGATCTCACGGCAATTTATATCGGTCAACTCAATAAGTTGATTCGCAAATGACATACATTTCTCCCAAAATATAGAACCCGTGATTAGTCACGCTCAGTAATAGTTTGTCGTCTTAGCTGTCGATACTTTTCGAGCTCCTCGCAAAGATGACTGAATACTGTTTTCATTTCCTGCGATATTTCAGATGAATACTCCCCCAATTCAAAATTATTTAGTTTTTCAACGCGCTTGCACATCATTTTCAGAGAAACCGCCCCAATGCTGAGCGCGGAGCCCTTCAGTGTGTGAAGTATTTCTTTTACTTCATCCACTTTTACTTCACTTAAAGCGATCTCGAGAGAGCGCAACAAATTTCTGTTTTCAGAAATAAATTCAAGGATCAAGTCATCAAGAAATTTCGGATCTTTACTTACATTTTCCAAATCGGTCAGGCTCTGCAGGTCTAGTACTGCTTCCGTTGGCCACAATAACTTCAATCTATTTTTCGGTTTCGGCAGAAGAGCGCGATTTTCGGGTGAGCCGGACACCTTGAAGTCAGTTACAAGTTGCTGAAGAGTTTGCAGGAATGAATTCACCTGAATGGGCTTGGGGAGAAATTCATCAGCGCCCGCTTCAATACTTTCATCACGAGCCTCTGTAGTCACATTGGCTGAAAACATGATCACGGGGGCGCGCGCCATGTTTCCGCGCATGAGCCTGTAAATACGGGCAACGTCAACACCCGTCATGCCAGGCATAGTCATATCCAGGATAATGGCGTCGAATTCTTTTTTTTCTATTTTGTCGAGCGCATCTTCACCATCTTTTGCCAAAGTACAGTGATGACCAGCTCGCTCGAGTATTTTTTGAATGACTTTGCGATTGGTAGGATTATCTTCTGCAACCAGAACCCTGTAACTGGAGTCGTCGAATTTCACATCAAGATTCGTTGTTGACAATGACAAGTCGGATTCTGCATTAAACGGAATAAACTTTTTTGAAATATCGCGAGATGAAATAATAAAATGAGCGTGCAAAATATTATTCAAATGGTCTAGATCAAAAGGCAAATGAAGAACAACTGAAAATCCAACCTTCTCGGCTAATTCTTCCACCAGACTCGCTTGTGAATCAGACTGAGAGATCAGCACTAATGTCACCGGCATGTCGTTAGTAACTCCGCGAATGGAAAGCACTTTTTGTCTCAGAACGGTTTCGTACTCATCCATAGCCAATCCTGGCCAAGGTGACTCTTGAATGAAGATTAAACGAATTGGCTTTCCAATTAATATGGATTGCCCAATGATGTCTGTTGCCTCATCAAAATCTGTGGCTAGAACGGGCGGGTGGTTGATGTAATTGGTTAGATTATTGAGTAAGTCATCTGTATTTTTTTTCGTACTGATGATGATGCTTCTCACTTGGATTGTAACGAGCGAATTTTTTTCCACGTCTTCAACGTTAGCCAGACCAAAATCCAGCTCGAACCAGAAATCGCTTCCTTGACCTTGAACGCTTTGAAAGCCGATCTCCCCTCCCATGAGTTCGACGAGTTGCTTACTGATGGTGGTTCCCAAGCCGGTCCCACCGTAGCGTCTTGCAATCGTTTCTTCGGCTTGGGTGAAGCTGTCGAATATCCTGCTCTGCGCTTCGAGTGGAATGCCTATCCCTGTATCTTTTACAGAGAAGCGCAAGCGGACTGAGTTTGGTGTCCTGAACAAAAGCCTCACACACAAGCTTATTCGACCTTGCTCGGTAAACTTGACCGAGTTCCCAAGCAAATTCACCAAAATTTGCCGAAGGTGATGTGGATCGCCCTTGACAAGATAAGGTACATCGCAAGCGGTGCTATTCATCAACTCTATCGCCAGCGGATCAATTCGGTAGCGAAAAATATCGAGAATGCTTTGTACCAGCTGGTATAAGTCAAATGTCGTGAAGTTAATCGACATTTTTCCTGCTTCTATTTTTGAAAAATCCAGAACATCCTCAATCTGGGACAACATGACCTGGGAAGTCGTGGTCATGCAATCCAACATTTCTTTTTGCTCTCGGTCAATCTTGGTGCTTTTCATTAAGTCAACCATACCAATGATGGCATTCAGTGGCGTTCGTAATTCATGACTGACAGCACAAATGAACTGACGTTTTGCGTTATTGGCGACTTCAGCATGCTCCAACACTTTGTAAAGTCTGCCAACCAGCGTACTGAAGTAGGTGGATATCAACAGAGTGCCGACCCACAAACCAACTGAAAGGCCTGGCTCGCTGACCCAGTAAGGTACGGAAACGATGACCCAGCCAAATCCTATGAGTGACAGTGCCAAGGCAACGAACAGATATTTTTTGCCAAACCGAAAACCGTAACCGATGATGATCCACTGGTACAGAAAATATAATGGGGCGGCATGGATTCCGCCAATCAGGAACACATAAGAAAGAGCACCGACATCCAGCACAATGGATGCGATACGCCGCGCAGGAACATCACCACGCCCTAATACAATGCAGGCACTGATACTGAGTGCGACACCTAGAAAAATTGCCGTGACGGTGAGTACATCGGCGTGAAATTCATTACTTGTATACGGACTCGATCCGCCGATATAGGCAAAGTAGGAAAGTAAGGCCACGCCAACAACTATTCTGACCACCGATTGTTCAAGTTCGCTGCCGCGAGGTCCTTCTACATAGCGATACAAAGGCTGTGGCATGGGTTTTGGTTCGACCAGTGGCGGTAGGCTGATTTGCAGCGAACACAGTGATTTTTTGCAGAAAATCAATTGACTAGAGCTGCGGAATAACAAAATTTTACTTCCGCGACGAGCTGGCGGATGGTCTTAACGAAAATTCACAAGTTGTTATGAAATCAGTGCAAATCGAAGGCCAAAAAAAAGCCACTGACTTTATGTCAGCGGCTTTTATCGTGGATTTGAATTTTAGATTTTTAAATCATCGTATTGAAGTTACTCAACGACTACTCAAAAAAATCTTTCACCTTATCCATCCATGATTTACTTTGCGGGCTGTGCTTTGCGCCCCCCGCATCCGTGAGCGTTTCAAATTCACGCAGTAGATCTTTTTGTTTTTCAGTCAACTTCACCGGGGTTTCAATGAGCACATGACAGAACAGATCACCGGGGAATCCTGAGCGAACGCCTTTGATGCCTTTACCACGCAAGCGGAAGGTCTTGCCGGTTTGCGTACCTTCGGGCACGGTGAATGACACCTTGCCGGAAAGTGTAGGTACCTCGATGTCGCCACCGATCGCCGCTCTGGCAAACGAGATCGGCATTTCACAGTGCAAATCATCACCATCACGCTGAAAAACAGCATGCGGCTTGATATGAATTTCAACGTAAAGGTCACCGGGTGGTCCGCCGTTCATGCCAGGCTCGCCATTGCCGGTCGAGCGGATGCGCATGCTATCGTCAATACCGGAAGGTATTTTGACTTCGAGTGTCTTGTTACGCTTGATGCGACCCGAGCCACTACAGGTAGTACAGGGGTCGGGAATCACCTTGCCCGTGCCGTGGCACTTGGGACAGGTTTGCTGAATGCTGAAAAATCCCTGCTGCATCCGTACCTGACCATGACCACCGCAAGTGCCGCACGTCGTCGGTGACGTACCGGGCTTGGCACCTGATCCATGACAGGTGTCGCAACCATCCCAGGACGGCACACGGATTGTGGTGTCAAAACCGTTGGCAGCTTGTTCAAGACTGATATCGAGGTTGTAACGCAAATCTGCGCCACGATAGACCTGCGCGCCGCCGCGTGAGCGGCCTGCGCCACCACCGAATATGTCGCCGAAGATATCGCCAAAAGCATCCGAGAAACCGCCAGCGCCGGCGAATCCAGCACCACCACCGCCACCACCCATATTGGGATCAACACCGGCGTGACCAAAGCGGTCATAGGCTTCACGCTTCTGAGCATCAGAAAGCATTTCATAAGCCTCTTTGGCTTCTTTGAATTTATCCTCGGCGCCTTTGCTGTCCGGATTGCGGTCCGGATGATGTTTCATCGCCAGCTTGCGATACGCTTTCTTGATTTCGTCATCAGAAGCATTCTTCGCTACACCGAGTATTTCGTAAAAATCGCGTTTGGCCATCGTCGGTTGTCCTGAGTACTACGGCAGTTCTGACCTGTTTCGGCAGAACCTCACATGCAAAAAACCGGGCAGGCGGCTTTCAAGCCACGCCAGCCCGGCAAAACCCGCGCAAGTTAGCCTGCGCGGCACAGAGGGTTATTTGTCTTTGACTTCCTTGAAGTCAGCATCAACCACATCATCTTCCGCTGGCTTGGCTCCTGCACCTGCATTCGCGCTGGCTTGCGCGCCTTCAGGGGCTGCCGAGGCCTGCTGTGCCTGCATGTCGGCGTACATTTTTTCACCCAGCGTTTGCGCTGCGGTTGAGAGCGCCGCCGATTTCGCATCAATGTCGGCCTTGTCGCTGCCTTTGAGTGCAGCTTCCAGATCCTTGATCGCGGCTTCGATCTTTTCTTTCTCGGCAGCCTCGAGCTTGTCACCATGCTCGGTGAGCGCCTTGCGCGTGGAATGTACGAGTGAATCACCCTGATTGTGTGCCTCCGCCAGCTCTTTGAGACGCTGATCATCCGCCGCATTGGCTTCGGCATCACGAACCATGCGCTGAATTTCTTCTTCGGTCAGACCCGAGTTGGCTTTGATCGTGATCTTGTTTTCTTTGCCTGATGCTTTGTCTTTCGCGCCCACATGCAAAATACCGTTGGCATCGATATCGAAGGTAACTTCGATTTGCGGCGTACCCCGCGACGAAGGCGGAATGCCTTCAAGGTTGAACTCACCCAAACCTTTATTACCGACCGCCATTTCCCGCTCGCCCTGGAACACCTTGATGGTGACTGCAGGCTGGTTATCTTCAGCAGTAGAAAACACCTGGCTAAACTTGGTCGGGATGGTCGTATTTTTCTGGATCATCTTGGTCATGACGCCACCCAGCGTCTCGATGCCCAGTGACAGCGGCGTCACGTCCAGCAGCAGCAAATCTTTGCGATCGCCCGAAAGTACCTAACCCTGAATGGCAGCACCAACGGCCA